>NZ_JAMYVB010000026.1:0-67185 GCF_040323635.1 Mesorhizobium sp. M0037
CAAGGGGGGAGATTGGCAGCCTGAACGCCGCGGCCAATCTCCCCCCTTGCGGGGGAGATGCCCGGCAGGGCAGAGGAGGGTGCCTCGCGCCCACCTCGCAAGTATTTCCCCATGAAAGTCCTCGTCCTCTACGCACACCCGGTGGAGACCAGCTTCAATGCAGGTCTGCACCGCACGATCGTCGAGCGGCTGACGGCCGCCGGCCATGAGGTCGACGATTGCGATCTCTATGCCGAGGATTTCGACCCCAGGCTGACGCGCGGGGAGAGGCTGGATTATCATAACCAACGCAGCCCTGCGGACCCGGCCGCGCCCTATGTCGAGCGGCTGCTCAAGGCCGAGGCGCTGGTGCTGTCATATCCCGTCTGGAACTACGGCTTCCCGGCCATCCTGAAAGGCTTTTTCGACCGCGTGTTTCTGCCCGGCGTGTCGTTCAAATTGGTCGACGGCAAGGCGCAGCCTTCGCTCCACAACATCCGCAAGCTGACCGCCGTCACCACCTATGGCGGCAGCCGCTTCCGCGCCATGCTGATGAGCGATCCGCCACGCAGATTGGTCAAGCGGATGCTGCGCGCGACGATCAGGCCCGGCGCCTCGGTGTCCTACCTCGCTCATTATTCGATGAACCTGTCGACCGACGAGACGCGGGCAGCCTTCATGGCCAAGGTCGCGGCCGGGATGGATGAATTCTGATGCGCGTGCTAGTGGTCTATTGCCATCCGGTGCCCGAAAGTTTTTGCGCCGCGATCAGAGATACCGCCGTCGACGTGCTGAAGGCGCGGGGTTGGGAGGTACGGCTGCTCGACCTCTATGCGGAGAAATTCGATCCGGTGATGGGCTGCGAAGAGCGACGCGCCTACAATGAGCGGGCGCCGGAGGATCCGGCCCTAAAACCGCATTTCGAGCATCTCGCCTGGGCTGAGGCGATCCTGTTCATCTATCCGACCTGGTGGTACGGGCTGCCGGCCATGCTGAAGGGCTGGCTCGACCGGGTCTGGGCGACCGATGTCGCCTTCAAGCTGGGCAAGGGGCGCATCACGTCGCTGATGACACATGTCACCAGGGTCGGCGTCATCACCACCTGCGGCGCGCCGACCTGGTGGAGCGTCGTCGTCGGCCAGCCCGGCCGCAAGACCTTGCTGCGCGGTATGCGCGCGCTGTGCGCCCGCCGCTGCCGGACGTTTTTCCTGGCGCACTACCTGATGGACGCCTCGACGCCAAGGACGAGGGCGGCGTTTCTGGTGAAAGTGCGGGCGAAGCTGGAGCGGTTTTGAGCTTCTTCACCCTACCCCTTGTGGGGAGGGTCGCGCAGCAAATGCCGCAAGGCGGCTTTTGCGAAGCGGGGTGGGGGGTCTCGTAGGGCGCACCCCCACCCCGTCTCGCAATCGCCGCTTCGCTCCGACTGCGAGCCGACCCTCCCCACAAGGGGAGGGTAAAAAGGTGCTACATCCTCGTCCGTTCCGCCTTGGGATCGTACATCGGCTTCAGCGATGCTTCCGCCGCAAAACGCTCGCCGGCGATCTCGATCTCGTAGGACGAGGCCAGCACATCCGCCTCGCTCTCGCCCTGGCAGGGCACATAGCCCAGTCCGATCGCGCCGCCGAGATGGTGGCCGTAATTCCCCGATGTGATCGGGCCGACGATCTTGCCGTCGCGCAGGATCGCCTCGTTGTGGAAGAGCAGGGGTTCAGGGTCTTTCAAACGGAACTGCACCAGCCGGCGCGACAGGCCGGCTTCTTTTCTCTTCAGCACCGCATCGCGGCCGATGAACTCGCCCTTGGCGGTTTTGACCGCAAAGCCGAGGCCGGCCTCCAGCACATTGTCCTCGTCGGTGATGTCGTGGCCGAAATGCCGAAACGCCTTTTCGATGCGACAGGAATCGAGCGTATGCAGGCCGCAAAGTTTCGGGCCGACATCCGCCCCCGCCTCATCGATCGCCTCGAAAACATGGGCAGCCTGGTCGGTAGAGACATAAAGCTCCCAGCCGAGTTCGCCGACATAGGTGACGCGGTGGGCGCGGGCGAGGCCCATGCCGATCTCGATCTCCTGGAAGGTGCCGAACGGATTGTTCTCGTTGGAGAAATCGTTAGGGCTGACTTTCTGGATCAGCTTTCGCGCATCCGGACCCATCAGGCAGAGCACGCTTTCTGCCGCCGTCACATCGGTGATGACAACGAATTCCTCGCCGACATGCCGCCGCAGCCAGGCGAGATCGCGTTGCAACGTCGCGCCCGGTACGACGAGGAAATAGGCCGTGTCCGACAGCCGCGACACGGTAAGATCGCTCTCGATGCCGCCGCGCTGGTTGAGCATCTGAGTGTAGACGATCTTGCCCGGCGCCACGTCCATGTCGTTGGCGCAGAGCCTTTGCAGGAACGCGCAGGCATCGCGGCCCTCGACACGGATCTTGCCGAACGAGGTCATGTCGAACAGGCCGACCTTGTTGCGGACCGCCAGGTGTTCCTCGCGCTGGTTGTCGAACCAGTTCTGCCGCTTCCAGGAATAGCGGTATTCGCGCTCTTGCCCTTCGCGGGCGAACCAGTTGGCGCGCTCCCAGCCGGCGACTTCGCCGAAGACCGCGCCGCGCGCCCTCAGGTGTTCATGCAGGGGCGATCGCCTGACATTCCTGGACGTTGCCATCTGCCGGTAGGGGAAATGGTCGGCATAGAGCAGGCCGAGCGTCTCGGAGACCCGCTCCTTGAGATACCTACGGTTCTTCTGGAATGGCTGGGCGCGGCGGATGTCGACTTCCCAGAGGTCGAAGGGCGCTTCGCCGTCATTGATCCACTGCGCCAGCACCATGCCGGCGCCGCCGGACGACACGATGCCGATCGAGTTGTAGCCGGTCGCCATCCAGTAGCCCGACAGCTCCGGCGCTTCGCCGAGATAGTAGCGGTCGTCGGGGGTAAAGCTTTCGGGGCCGTTGAAGAAGGTGTGAATGCCGGCGGTTGCCAGCATCGGCATGCGGTTGACGCCCATCTCGAGGATCGGCTCGAAATGCTCCATGTCCTCCGGCAACTGGTCGAAGCAGAAATCCTCGCTTATGCCGTCCATGCCCCAGGGCTTGGCCACCGGCTCGAAGGCGCCGAGCATCATCTTGCCGGCGTCTTCCTTGTAGTAGGCGCACTCATCCGGCACGCGCAGCACCGGCAGCCGGCCAAGGCCGGGGATCGGCTCGGTGACGAGATAAAAATGCTCGCAGGCATGCAGCGGGATGGTGACGCCGTTCTGGGCGCCGAGTTCGCGCGCCCACATGCCGGCGCAGTTGACGACGATGTCGGCCTCGATCGTGCCCTGGTCGTCGCCTTGCGCCCACGACACGCCGGTGACGCGACCGGCCTTGGTGTGGACCTTGGTGACCTTCACATTCTCGACGACTGTGGCGCCGCGCTGGCGGGCGCCCTTGGCCAGCGCCATGGCGATGTTGGCGGGATCGCACTGGCCGTCGAGCGGCAGATGCACGGCGCCAACCACATCGGACACGTTGAGATGCGGGTACATCTGTTTGACTTCGGTGGGCGAAATCTCGCGCACATCGACATCGAAGGCGCGGGCGAGCGAGGCCTGCCGGTAAATCTCGTGCTTGCGCTCCTCGGTCAGCGCCACGGTGATCGAGCCGACCTGGCGCATGCCGGTGCCGACTTCCGTTTCGGCTTCCAGCTTGACGTAGAGGTCGGCCGAATATTTGGCCAGCCGCGTCATGTTCTGCGAGCCGCGCAGCTGGCCGATCAGGCCGGCGGCGTGCCAGGTCGTCCCCGAGGTCAGCTGCTTGCGTTCCAGCAGCACGATGTCGGTCCAGCCGAGCTTGGCCAGGTGGTAGGCGACCGAACAGCCGGAGACACCGCCGCCGATAATAACCGCGCGGGCCTTGGTGGGAATGCTTCTGGTCATGCGGCCTCGCGGCGATAGCCGGATGCGAAGCGGCGCAGGCGTTTTGCGGCTTCCTGAAGCACCGGCTCCGGTTGGCAGAGGCTGATGCGGATGTGGCCGGCAGCGGCCTTGCCGAAGCTGGAACCCGGCATGACGCCGACACTCTCCTGGTCGAGAAAGGCCCAGGCGAATTTCTCGTCGTCGGGCTCGACGGCGGAGATGTCGAGCATGACATACATGCCGCCCTCCGAGCCGTGCACGCTGATATTGTTCATGCCGCGCACGGCGTCGAGCAGGACGGTGCGGCGCGCCGCATAGCGCTCGGCGATTTCCTTGACGCCATAGCGGTTCTCCAGCGCCTCGGCGCAGGCGATCGAGATGAAGGCCGGCAGGCCGTAGGTCGTCACCAGATTGAGATTGGTCAACAGCGTGATCATCTGCGTCGGGCCGGTCAGCCAGCCCATGCGCCAGCCGGTCATGCCGTGGCTCTTGGACATCGAATTGATGACCAGCGTGCGCTCGGCCATGCCGGGCAGGCCGCGCGGCGAGATGTGCTCGCCGCCGCCGAGCGTCCAGTAGACCTCGTCCGACAGCAGCCAGAGATCGTGCTCGCGGCAGATCTCGGCCAGCTCTTCCAGACGCTCACGCGAATAGACGGCGCCGGTCGGGTTGTTCGGCGTGTTGATCAAAATGGCGCGCGTGTTGGGCTTGAGCGCCGCGCGGATCATCTCGGCGTGCGGCTGGAAACCGTCTTCGGCCGGTGTCTCGACGACGGTGAAGCTGGCGCCGGCGGCGCTGAACGTGTTGGGATAAGTCGCGTAGTAGGGCGCCACCACGATAGCGTGGTCGCCCTGGTCGAGAACGGCCTGCACGGCCGCGTAAAGGGCAGCCTGGCCGCCCGGCGTGGCGATGACTTGGTCAGGTGCCGTCTCGACCCCGGTGCAAGCGGTCGAGGCCGCCGCCATCGCCCTGCGCAGGCGCGGAACGCCGGGAAGCGGGGTGTAGTGGTGGTTGCTGCCGCGAACCGCCGTCACGCAGGCTTCGATCGTCTGGCTCGGCGTATCGAAATCATGGTCGCCGACCGACAGCATGATGATGTCCTGGCCGGCCTCCTTGCGGGCCCATGCCTCGGTGTGGACCTCCCAGCCATCTTTGCCCGAAGGCACGATGCCGGAAATGCGCGATGAGGGTCTGGGCATCAGGATACTCCCGAGATTTCGTGGCCGGCCTGTTCGAGCTGATCGCGCAACGCGGCGATGTGGGCAGGGCCGACTTCGCAGCAGCCGCCGACGATGGTGGCGCCAGCGGCGACCCAGCCGAGCGCCTGGTCGGCATAGGCATCCGGATCAAGGTCGTGGCGTGCGTGCAGCACTTCGACCGTTCCGCCATGCTTGAGCGCTTCGACAGAGGTGAAGCCATTGGCATAGGCGCCGACCGGGCCGCCGAGGGCAATCAATTCGGGCAGTGCCGCGGCGATAGTTTCTGGCCGGCAGCAATTCACCAGGCGCGCTGCAACCGTCAGGCCGTCGAGGGCGTCCGCCGCTGCCGCTATTGTTTCGCCGCTGCGCAGCCGCGCCGCGCCGTGATCGGCGAGCGTCCAAGATACCCAGACAGGTTTGCCGCTTTCCGACGCAGCGGTAACGGCCGCACGGCCTTCCTCGGCTGAGGCCATGGTCTCGCACAGGAACAGGTCGACGCCATCGGCCTGCTCTGCGACGATGCGGCGATAGATGTCCAGCGTCTCCTGGAACGATATGGTCAGCGCCGGCGCATAGCTGCCGAACAGCGGTGACAGGCAGCCGGCGATCGCTGCATCGCCTGCCTCGTCGCGTGCCTGTCTTGCCAATTCGATGCCGCGCTTCTGCAAGGGCTTGAAGAGGTCTTCTGCTCCTTCCCGCGCGAGCCGCTCCGGCGTTGCCGAATAGGTGTTGATGGTGATGACGCGAGCGCCGGCCCGGATGAATTCGGCATGCAGGTCACGCACCAGATCCGGCTCGTCGATCAGCACCCTGGCCGACCAGAGCGGCGTCGGCTCGGAGCTGCTGCGGCGGACCAGTTCCTGGCCCATGCCGCCATCGGTGAGAATGACTTTCTTCATGCTCTCAGTCTTTCGTTTTTCGGATCCCACAGCGGCTCGTCTTTCTGCACGACTGCCTTGAAACGATCGCCAAAAATTTCAATCTCGATCGCGGTATCGGGTTCAGCCAGGTCGGCGCGCAGCATGCCGAGCGCGATCGATTTGTCGATGCGATGCCCCCAGCCGCCGGACGTCGTCTCGCCGACGATCTTGCCGTCATGCCAGAGCGTCGACACGGACGGCGCGTCGCAATCGCCTGGGTTTTCGACCACCAGCGTGACGAAGCGCTTCTTCACGCCTTGCTGCTTTTCGTTCTGCAGGGCTGCCTTGCCGCGGAAGTCGGGCTTGTCCCATTTGACGAAGCGCTCGAGCCCGCCCTGCAGGACCGTATAGTCGGTCGACAGGTCGCCCTTCCAGGTCCGGTAGCCCTTTTCGAGGCGCAGCGAATCCAGCGCATACATGCCGAACGGTTTCAGACCGTGTTTTTGTCCCGCCGCCCAGATGGCGTCGAAGATGGCGGCGGTGTCTCCCACCTTGGTGTGGATTTCCCAGCCGAGTTCGCCGGCGAAGGATACCCGCACCAGCTTCGCCCAGCGGCCGGCGATGGTGGTTTCCTGATGCGTCAGCCAGGGCAGCGAGAGATCCGCGCCACAGACATCGGCCAGGATCTTGCGCGAATTGGGGCCGGCGAGGATTTGCGTCGAATAGTCTTCGGTCCTGTCGGTGAGGGTGAAAGCCGCGTCCTTCGGCAGGCGCGACTTCAGCCATTCGAAATCGTGCCACTGCGCTACCGCCGCGGTGATCAGCGTCATCTGCTCTTCGCCATGGCGCACCACCGACATCTCGGTGACGATGCGGCCCTTGTCGTCGGCGAAATAGGCGAGGCCGATTCGGCCGGGCTTGGGCACCAGACCGGTGACCTGCAGTGCCAGCCATTCGGCTGCACCAGGACCTTCGAGGTTGAAGCGCGAGAAGCCGGGCAGGTCCAGAATGCCGGCGGCGTCGCGCACCGCCAGGCATTCTTCGCGCACGCGGTGCTGCCACGGCCCGTCGCGGCGGAAGGTGAGTGTTGCTTCTTCCGACGTGTCGTCACCGGGTTGCGCATACCAGGTGGCACGCTCCCAGCCATTATAGGCGTCGAACTGGGCGCCGAGTGCCTTGATGCGATCGTGGATCGGCGACAGCTTGCGGTCGCGCCCGGCCGGCCAGGCATGGCGCGGAAACTGGATGGCGTATTCGTTGCCGTAGATCTCCATACCCTTGGCGACACTATAGTCGGGGGCGGCCGCAAATGAGGTGAAGCGGCGCGGGTCGCAGGACCACATGTCCCATTCGGTCTGGCCTTGCGTCACCCATTCGGCCAGCACCTTGCCGGCACCGCCGCCCTGGGCGATGCCGAAGGTGAAGACACAGGCCTCGAACGCATTGGGAACGCCGGGCATCGGACCGATCAGCGGATTGCCGTCCGGCGCGTAGGGGATCGGCCCGTTGATCACCTTGGACAGGCCGGCAGTGCCCAGGATCGGCACGCGGGCTACGGCATCGGCAAGGTAGTGCTCGAGACGGTCGAGATCGTCGGGGAAGAGCTGGAAGGAAAAATCCTCCGGCATCGGGTCGTTGTGGGTTGCCCAATGCGCGCGGCAATTGCGCTCATAGGGACCGAGATTCATGCCGTTCTTTTCCTGGCGCAGATAGTAGGAGGTGTCGACGTCGCGCAGCAGCGGCAGCTTCTTGCCCTGCTCCTTCGACCACGCCACCAGTTCCGGGATTTCCTCGAACAATATGTATTGATGGCTCATCACCATCATCGGCACGTCTCGGCCGAACATCTTGCCGACTTCCGCCGCACGGTAGCCGGCGGCGTTGACGACGATCTCGCAGCGGATCTCGCCTTGCGGTGTCTCGACCACCCATTCATCGTTCTCGCGGCGCACGCCCGTGACCGGGCAGAAGCGGACGATTTTCGCCCCCATGTCGCGCGCGCCCTTGGCCAGCGCTTGCGTCAGCTGCGCCGGGTCGATGTCGCCATCGCTCGGGTCGTAGAGCGCGCCTTTCAGATCATGCGTCTCGATGAAGGGGTAGCGGCGCTTGATCTCGTCGGTGCCGACAATGTCGATGTCCATGCCCTGGTAGCGGCCCATGCCCTTGGCGCGCTGGAACTCCTGCATGCGTTCCTTTGTATGGGCAAGCCGCAGCGAGCCGGTGACGTGATAGTTCATGGGATAGTCGACCGCGTCGGCGAGGCCGCGATAGAGCTCGGTCGAATAGCGCTGCATGTTCATCAGCGACCAGGACGACGAGAAGGTCGGCACATTGCCGGCGGCATGCCAGGTCGAGCCTGACGTCAGCTCGTTCTTTTCGAGCAGCACGCAGTCGGTCCAGCCCGCCTTGCACAGATGGTAGAGCGAGGAGGTGCCGACGACACCGCCTCCGATGATCACCACGCGCGCCGTGGTCGGCAAACCGGCCATATGCTTCTCCCAAACCTGAAGCGCGCTGCGCTTCTATCTTTTTGCTTGATGCATGTCGTTTCCCAAACCGCTGCACACTTTGGGCGACATGCATTCAATAAACAGGCGGCGAAACCACCCAGATGACCACGGCCGGCTCGGTGCCGGGATTGCGCCAGCGGTATGGCTTGCGCTCGAAGCGGAAGGAATCGCCTTCGACGAGCCGGTGCCAGACGCCGGCTATCTCGATCTCGAAAATGCCAGAGGCGATGTAGCCGGCTTCCTCGGTTGGCCGCAGCTGCTCGCTCTTCATCTCGGCGCCCGGCGCGAAGATCGAACGCACCATCTCGAAACTACCGCCGAGATCGGGCGACAGAAGCTCCTCCACCAGGCCAGATTCGCTTGTGCCAAGCGTGCGCCGGCTGCCGGCGCGCACGACAAAGCCGCGCTCCTTTTCGATCGGCACGTCGTGGCTGAAGAACAGGCTGAGCGGCACGCCGAACAGGTCTGCGAAAGCCCTGAGGTCGCCAAGTGAAGGGATAGACAGGCCGCGCTCGACCTGGCTGACCCAGCCGACAGAGCGGCCAAGCTTCAGCGCGATCTCAGCCAGCGTCAGCCCGCGCGCCTTGCGCAGCGCACGGATGTCGCTCGCCAGCAGGCGCTCGTCAGGTCCCTGCAATGTTTTGGGAATAGCTGGGGCCAAAACGCTCACTTGATGAAAATCTGGAATGAATTTCATGAGAGCTCATGTCCGTGAAAAAATCAAGCGGATTTTCATGGGCACACAAGATTTGCTTGCGCCATTTTGGCGGTTCATGCAAAGGCTCTGGCACGAGCGGCGGGTGTGGGAATGCGGGTCGGCGACCAAGGATTGAAATCTGCGCAAGGTCTTCTCCGATAGCCGGTTCGGCTTTCGAAGTGTGCGCAAAGGGACGGCCCATGCTGGAAAAAAACGGCCTGGCAGCGCATAACGCGGCTGTTGTCGACGAGGCGATCATCTCGCGCCGTTCAGTGCGCGCCTTCCTGCCCGACATGGTCGATGACGAGACGATCCGAGCCATTCTTGGCGTCGCCGCGCGCGCGCCTTCGGGCACCAATATGCAGCCCTGGCGGGTCTATGTCGTCAAGGGCGAGGTCAAGCAGCAGATCACCGATGCCATCCTGAATTCCGGTATCCGCGCCGAAAAGGCCGATTGGGACGAGTATCGCTATTACCCCACCCAGTTCTTCGAGCCGTATCTCACCCGCCGCCGCGCCAACGGTTTCGGGCTCTACGGGGCACTCGGCATCGGTCGCCGCGAGGTCGACAAGATGCGCGCCCAGCACGACCGCAACTTCGTCTTCTTCGACGCGCCGGTCGGCATGATCTTCACCATAGACCGGCGGCTGAACCAAGGCTCGTGGATCGACTACGGAATGTTCCTGCAGAACATCATGGTGGCGGCGCGAGGCAGGGGCCTGCACACCTGCCCGCAGGCCGCCTTCGCGCCCTATCACCGGCAGATCCGGCCGGTGCTCAACATTCCCGACGAGGAGATCGTCGTCTGCGGCATGGCGCTAGGCCTCGAGGACACCTCCAAGCCCGAAAACGACTTCCGCACCGACCGCGTGCCGCTGGAAGAGTGGGTGACGTTCAGCGAATAGGGCTCGGCTAACGGCGCCTTATTCCACGTTCATCTGCGCGCCATGGCCGCTGACATGGGCGCCGTCCTGCGGTGTCAGTCTGAGATAGGCGATCAGCGCGCAGAGCGTGATGACGCCCTCGACCACGAACAGGATGCGGAAATCGTTGGTCACCGCCGGCCCGCCGCCGGCCAGGAACGACAGCAGCGCCGCCGCCAGGCCGACGCTGATCGCCACCCCTAGCTGCCACAGTATGTAGTAGAGCGCGCTGAAGCGGGCGAGCTGGTCGGGCGCGATGTCGGAATAGGCGAGATTGCCGGTCGACGCCCACTGCGCCGAGCGCAGGACACCGAAGGCAAAGATATAGGCAAGCACGATCCAGACCGGCGTGGTTGCCTCTATCAAGGCGAAGCCCGCTACCATGGCAGCAACGATCGGCGTGTTGACGACCAGCACGCGGCGAAAGCCGAAGCGGTTGAGCAGGCGCGGCATGAAGACACGCATGATCAGCGAGCCGATTGCGGCAACGAAAGTCAGCGATCCCGCCTGCACCGCGCTCATGCCGAAGCCGAGCTGGAACATCAGCGGCAAAAGAAAAACGACCGAGCTCAGGCCGATCGTGTCCAGCCCACCACCGGTGAGGAAGGAGATGCGAAAGGTGCGGATGCGCAGGAGTTTCAGGTCCAGCAAGGGGTTGCGGGCGCGCAGGCAGTAGAAGGAAGCAAGCGTCAGGATGACGATCGCCAGCGCCAGCTCGGCCGCGATCATGCTGCCGGCGGCGTCTTTCGCCGCAAGCGAATCCATGCCGAAGACCAGCAGGACCATGCCGCCGCCGACCAGCAGGAAGCCCGGGAAATCGAACGGCGTGCGCACCGGTTTGGTAACAGTCGGAAACAGCGAGGCGGCAAGAACGGCCGCCGCCAGCGCGAACGGCACGTTGATGAAGAAGATCCAGCGCCAGGAGATATAAGTCGTCAGCGCGCCGCCGACCAGCGGGCCGACCAGCGGTCCGGACTGGCCGGCCAGCGAAATATACATGTTGATCTTCAGCGTGCGGCTGCGCGGGAAGGTCGACAGGATGACGACCTGGCCGAGCGTCCCCATCAAGGCGCCGCCGAAGCCTTGCAGCGCGCGGGCGCCGACCAGCGTCCAGATGTCGTTGGACAATCCGCACAGCGCCGATGACGCGGCGAACACCAGCAAGGCGAAGCAGTAAACGTTGCGCAGGCCGAAGCGGTCGGCGGCCCAGCCGCCGAGCGGCATCGAGATGATCAGGCTGGCGACATAGACGGTGATCAACAGGCCGAGCTGGCTCGGCGGCCGGCCGAGGCTGTCGCTGATGCCGGGCAGGGCGGTGACCACGACATTCTGGTCGAGGCTGGTCATGAACACGCCGCAGGCGACCGTGAGCGGCAGCAGGAGCAAGGCTCTGGCCGACACATCGGCGCAATCCGTGGCGCCGGCGGATAGTTCTGCGGTCATGGGGATGTTCGAACCAAACGACGATGCCGACTCTGAGACGGGATCTTTTTAATCCCCTGGGCCGGTTGGGCCACGTTCCCCACCATGGGCTTCCATTGGAGCATTCTCTAGCGGCAGAACCGGCTGGCCTTGAGGCCAGAACGGCTTTTGGCCCTACTGAACCTCGTAGCCGACCTCCTCGCTGGCATGGCAGAGCGCCTTCCAGAACGATCGGGCGAAGGAGCGGAAGACATAGATGTCGAACTGGTCGGCGCCGGTGCGCTGGATCTGCGCAAAGACGTCGTGATGGGTGGTCGAACGGCCGGAGCCTGTGGGGAAGGCGGGCAGGGCGAAGTCGATGGCGAAGAATTTCGCCAGCACCCATTCGGCCTTAGGGCCGGCGATGCGGATAGCGGTGCGGCCATGCGACAGGTCGGTGATCGTGCCGATTGCCGGGGTTACGTCCCCAGCAAAACTCGCCGCCAGGCCCTCGGCCTCGTCGACGACTGTGAATTTTCCAGGCGCGAAACCGAACACGGCCTTGCCGTCCTTGGCGAGACCGCCGCCGGCGCCATCGGGCAAATCGAGGCCGGTGACCTTGCCGATCACGTCGATCAGTTGCTTTTCCGCGCCCGGCCACGCGGCCAGCTGCAGGATCGAGCCCGGCCGGGTCTCGGTCAGGATGACATCGACGCCATGCTCGAAATTGCCGTGCGAACCCGGATGGGACACCGGCTCGAGCGGCGAGAGGCGCTCGGGTGATTGGCGTTCGGGTGATTGGCGCTCAGCCATGCATGCGGCTCCCGTCCGGGTCGTAGAAATGGTTGGAGACGATCTCGACCGGCCCGAACCGCTTGCGCAGCGGATCGGAGACGAATGCCCGGGTGCCATGGCGCGCCTTGCCGCCCTCGACCAAAGCCAGCGCGATGTGCTTGCCCAGCGCCGGCGAGTAGCAGCAGGCGGTGATATGGCCGATGGAGTCGTGCGGATTGGCTTCGTCCAGTTCCTCGACGAGGTGGGCTCCGCCATTGAACGGCCGATTGTCGAGCGAGACTAGGCCGACCAGCTGCAGCCGCTCGGGCGCGATCAGGCCTTCGCGGTCCATCATCGCCGAGCCGATGAACGGCTTCTTCTTCGACAGCATCCAGTCGAGATGCAGGTCGCGCGCCGTAGTGCGCCCGTCGATCTCCGCGCCGGTGACATGGCCCTTTTCGATGCGCATCGTGCCCAACGCCTCCAGCCCGTAGGTGACCAGGCCGAACGGCTTGCCGGCTTCGACAAGCGTTTCCCAGACATGGGTGCCGTAGCCGGCGCCGCAATAGACCTCGAAGGCCATTTCTCCGGAGAAGGACAGCCGGCAAATCATCACCGGCACGCCTGATATCTCGCCGCGCACGATGCCCATGAAGGGCAGGGCTGTGTTGTCGACGGCGGTGCCGGTGACGCAGGCGGCGAGGATGGCCCGCGCCTTCGGCCCGCCGATGGCCGCGCCCGCCCATTCGTCGGTTACCGAGGTGACATGCACTTTGAGTTCCGGCCAGATGACGTCGAGGAAATATTCCAGATGCTGCATCACCTTGCTGGCGTTGGCCGTGGTGGTCGTCATCAGGAAATCCTGTTCGCCAAGCCGCCAGGTGGTGCCGTCGTCGAAGGCCAGCCCGTCCTCACGCAGCATCAGGCCGTAGCGGGCCTTGCCGACGGGGAGGGTGGAAAACATGTTGGTGTAGACGCGGTCGAGGAATTCGCCCGCATCCGGCCCCTGAACGGCGATCTTGCCCAGCGTCGAGACGTCGACGATGCCGGCGCTTTCGCGCGTCGCCCTGGCTTCACGGACATAAGCCTGCTCGACCGTCTCCCCGGCAAGGCCGTAGATCATTGGTCGATACCAGAGGCCAGCGGAATACATCGTCGCGCCATTGGCGAGGTGCCAGTCATGCATCGGCGTCAGCCGCTCCGGCTTCAGATCGCCGAAACGCTCGGCAGCGAGCGAGCCAATCGACACCGCGGAGTAGGGCGGGCGGAAGCGGGTCGTGCCGACTTCGGGGATCGGCTTGCCCAACGCCTCGGCCATGATGGCGAGACCCGGAACGTTGGAGTTCTTGCCCTGGTCGGTCGCCATGCCGAGCGTGGTGTAGCGCTTCAGGTGCTCGACCGAGACGAAGCCTTCGCGATGCGCCAGCCGCACGTCTTCGGCGGTGACATCATGCTGGAAGTCGACGAAGCTTTTGCCTTTCACCTTGATCTCGAACACCGGAGCCGGATCTGGGTTTCCCGGGGCTGCTTCGACATCCGGCAAGGCTGCCGGCGCAGCCGCTCCGCCCGCTGCGGACAAGCCGGCTGCGCGGCCCTCAGTGATTGCTTCGATGGTCGAGAAGCTTCCGTTGAAAGCACCCGCACCAATCCATTGCTGATTTGGCCAGCGCTGTTGCGTTTGCTTTGGCGGCAGGAAGGCCTGGCGCGCAGGATTCCACTCGGCTCTCGCGCCAGCCTGGCTGGCGAGGTGGATGGTCGGCGACCAGCCGCCCGACATCAGCAGGCTATCGGCGTGGATGCTGCGGGCGTCACCGCTGAGCGCGCCCGAGGTCATGTCGAAGCGCTGCACCTTGAGGCCGGAGAGCGCCTTGCCGCCTTCGGTGGCGACCACGGCATGGCCGGAGAGGATTTCGGCTTCGGCCTCGGTGGCGAGGCTGCGCATTTCGGCCGAAAGCTCGGGGCGCACATCGACGATGGCGACAATAGCCGCCCCGGCCTTCCTCAGCGCCAGCGCCGAGCGATAGGCGCTGTCATTGTTGGTGAACAGCGCGATCCTGTCGCCGGGCAGCACGCCATAATCGTTAGCATAGCGCTCGGCGGCATGCGCCAGCATGACGCCCGGCCGGTCATTGCCGGGGAACACAAGCGGCCGCTCGAAAGAGCCGGTGGCCAGCACCACCGTCTTGGCGCGGATCGCCCAGTAGCGATGGCGCGGCTCGCCCTTGCCGGGCGTTTCCTTGTGGTCGGTGACGCGCTCGAGCGCGGCTAGCGTGTTGCCGTCGTAATAGCCCCACACCGTGGTGCGCGGCAGCAGGCGGACCGTGTCATGGCCTTCGAGTTGGCTGACGGTGCGCGCCGCCCAGTCGGCGGCCGGCGCGCCGTCGATGGCCTCGCCGGACCAGTTGGCCGAGCCGCCGAAACGCGGCCCGAGTTCGGCCAGGATGACGCGCGCGCCCTGGTCGGCAGCGGCCTTGGCGGCTGACAGGCCGGCCGGGCCGGAGCCGACCACCAGCACGTCGCAAAACGCGTTCATGCGCTCGTAGCGCGAGGTGTCGGCGGCAATACCGGCGCGGCCCAGGCCGGCGGCGCGGCGGATGAAATGCTCGCAGAACATCCAGAAGCGGGTGCCTTTCAAGGGGCCGAAGACAGGGCCCATGAAGGTCTTGTAGTAGAAGCCGGCGGCCAGGATCTTGCCGCCGAGCTGGTTGACGGCGTTGATGTCCCAGGCGAGCGAGGGAAAGCGGTTCTGGCTGACGGCCACCAGCCCGTCATAGATCTCGACCATGGTTGCGGCGATGTTGGGCTCGCGCACTTCGCCGCGCAGCACCGTCACCAGCGCGTTCGGTTCCTCGACGCCGGCCGAGAGCAGGCCGCGCGGGCGGTGGTATTTGAACGAGCGGCCGAAAAGCGTCACGCCGTTGGCAAGCAGCGCCGAGGCCAGCGTGTCGCCGCCATGGCCGGTGTAAGGCGTGCCGTCGAAGGTGAAGCGGATGGTGCGCAGGCGGTCGATGCGGCCGCCGGTCTCGGTGCGGCGCGGGCTCACGACTTGCCTCCGGCCTTGTGCCGGGCACCGGCATTGTGGTCGACGCGGGCGAAACCGGTGCTGGAAATCTCATGCGTGACCGTGTTGCGCACCATCCTCAGATGGGTGCGGCAACCGCCGGAATGCTGCCAGATCTCATTGTGGTCGCCGGCCGGGTTCAGCCGGTCGTAGACATAGGCGTTCCAGGCGTCGAGATCCTGCGAGGCGGGCTGCGGGCGCTCGCGGTTGCCGTCGCCTTGATAGGTGAACTCGATGACGTCGCGCGGGCCGCAATAGGGACAAGTGATAAGCATTTGTTTGAACCCTAATGCAGCCGGGGCGTTGCGCCCTGGCCCTTGTCGTCGATCACCAGGCCGCGATAAAAACGGTCGAGCGTGAAGGGCGCGTTGAACGCGTGCGGCTCATCCTTGGCGATGGTGTATGCAAAGCACCAGCCCGAGGCCGGCGTCGCCTTGAAGCCGCCATAGCACCAGCCGCAATTGAGATACATGCCCGGCAGCGGGCCGGTGGTGATGATCGGCGAACCGTCCATCGACATGTCGCAGACGCCGCCCCAGGAGCGCAGCATGCGTACACGCGCAAGGCCGGGAAACAGCGCCAGCATCTCGCTCATCACCTCGTCGACGATGGGCAGGTTACCGCGCTGGGCGTAGCTGTTGTAGCCGTCGATATCGCCGCCATAGACGAGGCCGCCCTTGTCGGACTGCGACATATAGAAATGGCCCATGCCGAAGGTCAGGACCGTGTTGCAGAACGGTTTCAGCGACTCTGTCACGAAGGCCTGCAGCACATGGCTCTCGATCGGCATCCTGTCGATGCCGGCAAGCTGCATCACCCGTCCGGTGCTGCCGGCAACGGCCACGGCGACTTTCTTGCCGCGGATCTCTCCGCGCGTCGTCTGTACGCCGGTGATGCGGTCGCCGTCGCGCAGGAAGCCGGTGACCTCGCAATTCTCGACGATGTCGACGCCGCGTCGGTCGGCGCCGCGCGCATAGCCCCAGGCAACCGCATCGTGCCGGGCGGTGCCGGCGCGTGGCTGCATCAGGCCGCCGACGATGGGAAAGCGCGCGGAGGCCGACATGTCCAGCGCCGGGACCAGGCGCGCGATCTCGGCGGTGCTCATCAGCTCGGCATCGACGCCGAGATGGCGCATGGCGTTGCCGCGCCTGGCCAAGTCGTCGAACTGGCCCGGCGTGTGAGCCAGATTCAGGCAGCCGCGCTGCGAGAACATGACGTTGTAGTTGAGGTCGTGCGAAAGGTTCTCCCACATCTTCATCGAATGTTCGTAGAAGCGGGTGTTGGACGGCAAAAGGTAGTTGGAGCGCACCGCCGTGGTGTTACGGCCGACATTGCCGGAACCCAGCCAGCCCTTTTCCAGCACCGCGACATTGGTGATGCCGTGCTCCTTGGCCAGATAGTACGCCGTCGACAGGCCGTGGCCGCCGCCACCGATGATGATGACGTCATAGGAAGCCTTGGGGTCGGGCTTGCGCCAGGCCGGCTTCCAGTCCTTGTTTCCCTTGAGCGCGTTCGTGAGAAGCGAAAGGGCTGAATATTCCGCCATTCTTCATGTCATCCCTAGAGCATGATGCCGAAAAGTGTGAAGCGGTTTTCGGACGACATCATGCTCTATATCTTTGATTTCTAGAGCCGGATGATTTCAGGTCCAACAGACCTGAAGCCATCCGGCTCGGGTGCGATGCGGCAGACTATAGAGCAGGCGGCGTGCGCAAAGCCAAGATTGCGCCATGGCTTTTCGACTGGCCGACTCCCGCAAGGCGCCCAACTGTCATGCTTCGCCACGACTTGCCCCACGGGATGAGCGTCTCTATCAAGGACCGCTTTAGAGGCGGCCTTTGCCGCCCTTTGAGTCGCCACCATTATGTTTTTTCGCTTCTTTCGCCTGATCCTGGTCCTAGCGCTCGTTGCCTTGGCGCCGCATTCGTTCGGCGCCATGGCGCAGGGGCTGGGCCAGGCGCCTGCCGGGCTGGTCGCCGACCAGCAGAAAATCCTGCAGGGTTTGGCGACGAAGACCGACGCTCTGGAGAAGAAAGTCCAGGAGGACGGCGTCGACGACACCACCCTTGTCGAGATCCGCCTGCAGCTGGAAGAGCTGTCGCGCGCTGCGCTGAACAGCGCGCTGGCGTTTCGTTCGCGGCTGGGAGAGATCAATTCGAGGCTCGAGCAGCTTGGCGCACCGCCGGCTGCCGGACAGCCCCCTGAACCGGACATCGTGACCGGCGAGCGCCAGGCGCTGGCGTCGGAAAAGGCGGAGATCAACGCCGTCATCGCCGGCGCGCAGAACCTGTCGATCCGCATCAATGCGCTGATCGAGAAGATCGGCAACATGCGCAGCGAGCTGTTTCGCAGCGGGCTGACCAAGCGCTATGTGTTGTCCGATGCACTGAGCCCCCAGGTGTTTTCCGACGCAAGGGACGAATACGCCAACTTCTACAGGGCGGTGTCATCGTGGCTGAGCTTTGCCTTCAAGTTCAAGTTCCAGGCGATGCTCGCGGCGACCCTCATGGCGCTTGCTTTGGCGGTGGTGCTTCTGGTCGGTGGGCGCCGCCTGTTTGGGCGCATCTTCGAGCCCGACGCGTCGGTTGAAGATCCGACGTATCTCAGTCGCCTGTCGGTGGCGTTCTGGTCGACCTTGCTGCCGACGCTGGCGGTCAGCGCCTTCCTCGCCTCGACGGTGTTCCTGTACAATTATTACAATGTGCTGCGCGGCGACATAGGCGTGTTCCTCAACGCGCTGGCAGCCGTCATCGCCATAGTGTTCTGTGTCAACCGCCTGACCAATGCGGCGCTGTCGCCTAGCATGCCGAACTGGCGCCTGATCCAGGTCGAGACCGGCCCGGCGCGTTGGCTGGTGCGACTGACGACGGCCATGGCAGTCGTCATCGGCATCAACAATTTCCTGTCGATCGTCAACGACAAGATGGGCTCGCCTTTGTCGCTGACGGTGGCCAGGAGTTTTGTCGCCACCGTGATCGTCGGGGTCATCCTGATCCTGATGGCGCTGCTGAAGCCTTACAAGGACGTCGCTGGGCGCTGGCGCCGCTGGCCGGCCTGGCTGCGCTACACCTGTGTCGCGCTCGGCCTGTTCACGATTGCGGCGGCGCTGTTCGGCTATATCGGTCTTGCCATCTTCGTCTCGTTGCAGGTCGTGGTCACCGGCACCATCCTGCTCACCGCCTATATCGGCTTCCTGTCGGCGCGCGAGATCGGCGAGGAGGGTGGTTTCGCCGGCACGTCCATCGGGCGCTGGCTGAAGACCAATTCCAGCTATGAGGACACCGCGCTCGACCAACTCGGCCTCGTCGTCAGCGTTGCCATCAACCTGATGATCGTGCTGGTGTTCCTGCCGCTGATCCTGTTGATGTGGGGCTTCCAGCCCGGCGATATCCAGGCCTGGGGCTATAAATTGGCGACAGGCGTCACCATCGGTTCGGTGACGATCTCGGTCACCGGCATCCTCACCGGCATCGTCGTCTTCATCATCGGCTATTTCCTGACCCGCTGGTTCCAGGGCTGGCTCGACGGCTCGGTGATGGCGCGCGGCAAGGTCGATACCGGCGTGCGCAACTCGATCCGGCTGGCGGTCGGCTATGCCGGCGTCGCGCTCGCCGGCCTCGTTGGCATCTCGGCGGCGGGCATCGATCTCTCCAATTTGGCGCTCGTTGCCGGCGCACTCTCGCTGGGTATCGGCTTTGGCCTGCAAAATGTCGTGTCCAACTTCGTGTCCGGCCTGATCCTGCTCGCCGAGCGGCCGTTCAAGGTCGGCGACTGGATCGTCGCCGGCGACACCTCAGGCACGGTCAAGAAGATCAGCGTGCGCGCCACCGAAATCGAGACCTTCCAGCGGCAATCGGTGATCCTGCCCAATTCGAACCTCATCAACAACGCCGTCGGCAACTGGACGCACCGCAACAAGCTCGGACGTGTGGAGATCAAGGTCGGGGTGGCCTATGGCAGCGACGTCAAGCGGGTACACGCGGTCCTGCTTGAGATTGCGCGCGGCCATGCGCTGGTGCTGAAGAACCCGGAACCCTTCGTGCTGTTCACCAATTTCGGGCCGGCAGCACTCGAGTTCGAGATCCGCGTGTTCCTGGCCGATGTGCTGAACGGCGCCATCGTTCAGAACGATATCCGCTTTGCCGTTCTCGATGCTTTTGACGCCGAGCACATAGAAATCCCCTCGACGCCGCGCGCCGAGGTCAAGGTCAAGAAGACCGACGCATGGCCGATCGACGACGACAAGGTCGAGGTCGAGTTCGCCGAGAAGGAGCAGGCGGAGGCCAGAGCCGCCGCCGAGGCGAAGCGGCTGGCCAAAACTGGTCGCAAGGCCCGCAAACCCGATCCCAGCTAAGGCCCCAAGCTCCTCCCAAACCAATTGCGGCATGAATGCGGCATTCAGTTGCGGTTCAGCTTGCATCTCATATAAGCTCACATGCAAAGGCGAGAATGCCTTGCGAAATGCAACAGAGGCGGTGTGGAAGCACCGATATTGCAAAATGTGGAAGTCGCTCGTCGTCGCCATCGCTCTTACCGCAGCGAGTGGCTCGGCCTTTGCCGCCAGCGCGGTCAACAAGGATGCTGAGACCCGTACGCTGATCGTGACGGAAGGCGGCGGCAAGACGGAACTGGCGCTGGCCGCCGGCGAAACCGTGGAATTCTGCCCGAACGGCTGTTTCGTCACCTTGCCCAATGGTGACCTCGAGGCCCTGACCGGCTCGGAAACGGTCGAAATCTCGGGTGGCGTTGCCCGCATCAAGTAAAGTCGGCAGGCAGCTCTTGCAGAGGCCGGGCAATGCCCGGCCTTTTCTCGTCTACGGCAACGGTTGCTTAACGATGACGAGGGAAATACCCCGGCGCATATCCGTTGCAACCAGACGTTTTAACGTTCGTTGCGCCGTTGCTCGCTATGCCGGATACCAAGCCGCCGAAACGTGGCGCGACGGGTTTTTGAGCTGAGCAGGAAAGATATGGATGCGCGGTCGGACAAGAACGCAATCCCGCTTGCGGTCGACCTCGACGGCACGCTGATTGCGACCGATCTTCTTTGGGAAGGCCTGTTCATCCTGCTCAAGAAGAATCCGCTCTATGTTTTCCTGGTTCCGTACTGGCTGGCCGCCGGCCCGGCGCGGCTGAAACAAGCGATTGCCGACCGCATCGACATCGATCCGGCCTCGCTGCCCTATCGCGAAGCGCTGCTGCAGCGGCTGCGCGCCGACCATCGCGACGGACGCAAGATCGTGCTGGCGACCGGTACGCCACGCAAGTTCGCCGAGACGATCGCCGCGCATCTGGGCGTCTTCGACTATGTGCTGGCGACCGACGGTCCCCACAACATGACCTCGGGCCGCAAGCGCGACGCGCTCATCGCCGCCTATGGCGACGGCGGTTTCGACTATGCCGGCAACAGCCGGCACGACCTCAAGGTTTTCGGAGCCGCACGCAACGCCATCGTCGTGGCGCCCGACCGCCGTGCGAAGCGCTGGCAGGCCGCGCATAGTGCCGAAAGGATGCCGGCGCCGAAAAGGACATTGAAGACATTCGTCAAGATGCTGCGCGTGCATCAGTGGCTGAAGAATTCGCTGATCGCGGTGCCGATGGTGCTGTCGCATGAATACTTCAACATCAACATGATCTGGCAATGCTTGCTGGCGTTCGTCTCCTTCAGCGCCGTGGCTTCCGCCATCTACATTCTCAACGATTTCTTCGACCTTGCGCTCGACCGCAAGCATCCGACCAAACGCAACCGGCCTTTCGCCAGCGGCGCTTTGTCGATCCCGTTCGGTCTCGGCGCGATGGCGGTGCTGCTGGCGATCGGCATTGCCGCCGGGCTTCTGTTGCCGATCGAGTTCCTGGGCGTGCTCGCCGGCTATCTGGTGGTGACCACAGCCTATTCGCTGTCGTTCAAGCGCATGCTCCTGGCCGACGTACTGACGCTGGCCGGGCTCTACACAGTGCGTGTGCTGGCAGGTGCTGCGGCGACCGGGGTCGAAGTCTCGTTCTGGCTGCTCGCCTTCTCGATTTTCTTCTTCCTGTCGCTGGCGCTGGTGAAGCGCTATGTCGAACTGCGCACCACAGCCATTCCGGTGGGCGAGCGCATTGCCGGTCGCGGCTACCGCATCGAAGATCAGGAGATCGTCGCCCAGGCGGGCATGGCGTCGGCCTTCTCCTCGGCGCTGGTGCTGGCGCTCTACATGGACAGCGTCTCCGTGCGCGAACTCTATCCGCATCCCTGGCTGGTCTGGCCGCTGGCGCCGATCGTGCTGTATTTGACCATGCGGGTCTGGATCCTGGCGCGCCGCAACGAGATGAATGATGATCCGGTCATCTTCATCATTCGCGACTGGCGAAGCCAGATCGTCGTGGTGATCGGCGCCGCCCTTCTGGTCGCGGGAGGCTGGTAGGGCATGGCCGGCGAACGGTACCGGAGTTTTGGCCTCGCCACGCCGGCCGCAAAGCGAGCCATCGCGGCCGACGATGCCATCGCGCTGATGCGAAGCGGCAAGGCGACAAAGAACGCTCTGCTCGCCTATGGCAATGGCCGCTCCTACGGTGATTCCTGCCAGAACGAGCCAGGTGCGGTCGTGGACATGCGGCCGCTGAACCGCATCGGCGCCTTCAATGCCGAGACCGGCCTGCTCGAGGCGGAGGCCGGCGTGTTCCTCTCCGATATCATTGCGCACACTGCACCTTACGGCTTCTTTCCGACTGTGGTCCCAGGCACCCAGTTCGTCACCCTTGGCGGCGCGATCGCCAATGACGTCCATGGCAAGAACCATCACCGGCGCGGCACTTTCGGCTGCCATGTCGAGTCTCTCACCCTGTTGCGCTCGGACGGGCGGACCTACACCTGCTCGGCAACCGACAATGCAAGGCTGTTCGCGGCGACGATCGGCGGCATGGGGCTGACCGGCCTGATCCTGTCGGCCTCGATCCGGCTGATGCGGGTGCATTCGCTCGACATCGCCGAGAAGGTAACGCGGTTTGCCGATCTTGGCGAATTCTTCGAACTGGCCGAGGCCGCCGACCAGGCCAATGAATATGCCGTCGCCTGGATCGACCAGCTTGCCGGTGGCCATGGCCGCGGGCGCGGCCTGTTGTTGACCGGCAATCATGCCGAGTACGGTTCGCATGCGGCGTCTCGCGCCGGCTCCCGTTTTTCAGTGCCGTTCCAGCCGCCGTTCAATGTGCTCAACCGGCCGTTCCTCACCGCCTTCAACGCCGCCTATCGGTGGAAGAAGGGGCGCTCGCCGGGGCCGAGCCAAACCGGCTACCAGGGCTTTTTCTTTCCGCTTGATGGTGTCGGCGACTGGAATCGGCTGTATGGCCCGAAAGGTCTCTACCAGCACCAGAGCGTGGTGCCGGAAAATGTCGCGCGTCAGACCGTGCCGGCGCTGCTCGAGGCGGCGCGACGGGCCGGGCAGGGCTCTTTCCTCACCGTGTTGAAGCGCTTCGGCTCGATCCGCTCGCCGGGGCTGCTGTCCTTTCCGCGGCCAGGCTTCACGTTGACGCTGGATTTCCCCAATCGCGGCGACAGGACGCTGGCCCTGCTCAGCGAACTCGACCGCATCACGGTCGCGGCCGGCGGCGCGGTCAACCCGTACAAGGATGCGCGCATGGGCGCTGATACTTTCGCGGCCTCCTTCCCGAATTGGCAGCGGCTTGAAGCGCTGCGCGACCCGGCGTTCGTGTCCAGTTTCTGGCTGCGGACGGCGAAAAAGCTCAACGTCCGGCCAGGGCGTGTCGAGGCAGCTGAATAGGTACAATCCGAATAGGTCATAGTGAATAGATCGTAAGTTTCGTGGTTTACTCAAAGCATTGTCGTGACTTCACGAAATGTTTGCAGGTTAGTAATAGGACCGTTGCGAGTGGCGGGTGCAAAATATGAAATATATCGTCTTCATTCTGTTTACGGTCATGACCAATGCCGCGGCGCAGCTGATGCTGAAGCAAGGCATGATGTCGCTCGGGCCGATTTCGTTCGAAGGCACCAATCCGCTTTTGAAGCTGTTGCAGATCGTTTTCAGCCCATGGGTGTTTCTCGGCCTGTGCACCTTCGTCATCTCGATGGCTTCGCATCTGTATGTGCTGTCCAAGGTCGAGCTCAGCTTTGCCTATCCGTTCCTCAGCCTTGCCTATGTCGCGGTTGCGATCTTCGCCTATTTCATCTTCCGCGAGGACCTCAATGCCTGGCGCATTGCCGGCATCGCCTTCATTTGCATCGGCACCGTGCTGATCGCGCAAAGCGGTCGAGACTTGGGCGGGAGCGGGCATGACGACCAAACCGCTTCCATCATCCCCGACAAGACCAGCGAGATCGTTCGATGAGACATGTTATTTTCGGCGGCGACGGCTTCGTCGGCCGTCATCTTGCCCCGAAGCTTGTGGCCGATGGTGAAGAGGTTGTCGTTGCCGACATCGTCAAGAGCGACCTGACGCACTATCGCAACGTTCGCTTCGTCACCTGCGATGTCACGGATACGGCCTCGGTGGCCAACATCGGATTGAAGGCCGACGACATGGTCTACAACCTGTCGGCCAAAATGCTGTCGCCGATCCAGGTGCGGGCCAAGCGTCACGACTTCTTCTTTCCGGTGAATTTCCACGGCACCGAACACATCATGCAGGCGATGGACAAGGCCGGCGCGTCCAAGCTCGTCCACTACACCACCGACATGATCTACGGCCACACGGTCACCCAGCCGATGACCGAGGAGCACCCGGTCGCACCGCTCGGCGAATATGGCTGGTCGAAGCAGAAGACCGAGGAGCTCGCCGCTCAATGGCGCAAGCGCGGCATGTCGATCTCGCTGTTTCGCCCGCGTCTGATCATCGGTCCCGGCCGGCTCGGGATCCTGGAAAAGCTGTTCAAACTGATCGACTGGAATTTTCCTGTGCCGATGATCGGCTCGGGCAAGAACCCCTATCAGTTCATCTCGGTGTTCGATTGCGCGGAAGCTGCCCGCGCGGCCTGGAAGGCAGGCGTGCCCAACCAGGCCTATAATCTGGGCTCCCTCAATCCGCCGCCGGTGAAGAAATTGCTGGGCGACCTGATCAAGCATGCCGGCTCGAAATCGCTGCTGATCCCGACGCCGGGCTGGGCGGTCAAGCGCACCCTCGACCTGCTCGATCTCATGAACATGCCGATCATGGATCCCGAACAATATCTGATCGCCGATGAGGAGTGCGTGCTCGACGTATCCAAGGCCGAGCGCCAGCTCGGCTGGGTGCCGCAATATCGCGACGAAGACATGCTGATCGCCGCCTACAGCGAATACCGCGCCAAGAAAGACGGGCTTGCCGTCACCGCCAATCATGCCCCCGCCGAATAAGTGGGACGACCAGGAGAACTCCGAAATGACCGTCATGGCCAAGCCTGAGCAGACGAACGCGCGCACCATGGTCGGCGCGCCGGCGTTGTCGCCTACCGCCATCGCCAAGCCCGACCTGATCAGCGTCGAGCAGGCGAAGGCGATGGATGTCGCGCGCATGACCGACCTGTTCAAGGCGCATCTCAATCCGGGCCAGCTGCATTTCATGAAGCTGCTCGGCTTCCACAAGATCAAGATCGAGCGTGCCGAAGGCATGTTCTACATCGACCAGAACGGCCGCAAGATTCTCGACTTCTTCGGCGGCTTCGGTTCGCTGGCCTTCGGCCACAACCATCCGCGCATCCTGGAGGCCCGGCGCAAATTCCAGGAGGAGAAGCGCCAGGAAATCGCCATCGCCTTCATGTCGCAATATGCATCGGCCCTTGCGCACAACATCGCCAAATGCTCGCCCGGCGATCTCGACATGGTGTTTCTGGGCTCGTCGGGTTCGGAAGCGATGGAAGCGGCGGTGAAGCTCGCCGAGCGCGCCGCCGGGCCGAAGAGGCCAAAAATCGTCTATGCCGAGAATTCCTTCCACGGCAAGACCAAGGGCGTGCTCGGCATCACCGACGGCCAGCTCTACCGCGCGGACTTCAAGATGGCTGAGAACACCGTGCGCATTCCGTTCGCCGATATCGAAGCGGTCGAGCGGCTGTTCCGCTCCGACCCGGAGGTCGGCGTCATCGTACTCGAGACCATCCAGGGCGGCGGCGGCATCATCCAGGCAGAGGCGCAATACTGGCAGAAATTGCGCGCGCTCTGCGACCACTATGGGGTGCTGTGGGTGGCTGATGAAGTGCAGTGCGGCTATGGCCGGTCCGGCCGCTTCTACGCCTTCGAACATTATGGCGTCGTGCCCGATGTGACGGCGCTGGCGAAATCGCTCGGCGCCGGCAAGGCGGCGGTCGGCGCGATGATCGCCCGGCGCGAGGTCTATATGAAGGCCTATGGCACGCCGAAGACGGCGATGATCCATGCCATGGCCACCTTTGGCGGCATGGGCGAGGCCTGCGTCACCGCGATCGAGGGCATCAACGTGCTCTATGATGAGGGGCTGATCGACAACGCCGCCACTACCGGCGACTATCTGCTTCAGCGCCTGCAGGCGCTGAAGCAGAAGTACCCGAAGATCATCAAGGATGTGCGCGGCAAGGGCTTTATGGTCGGGCTCGAGTTCCACGACTTCTCGCAGACCTTGCCGATCGTGCTGCGTCCGATCGTCAGCGTCCTCGACGACAAGCTGAAGGGCTCGCTGTCGGGCTTCGTCGGCGCGCTGTTGCTGCGCGACTATGACGTGCTCGTCGCCTTCACCGAATACAACCGCAACGTCATCCGTCTCGAGCCGCCGCTGATCTGTCAGCGCGAGCATGTCGACCGTTTCGTCGATGCTTTCGATAGCCTGCTGTCGCGCGGCATTGTGGGAATCGTGAAGGATTTCGTCAAAAGCCAGGTCCGTTAAAGAAATCCGTTGAGCGAAGTCCCGAGTCCGACAATGCTGAGCAAGTCTCCCGCCCCGCAAAACACACTCGACCGGCTGACCGCGGCCGCTCTCGCGCGGGGCGAGGGGACTTATGCGCGATGGGCGGCTCCGGTCGGCGCGATCGCGTTTTCGCTCTATATCCTGCTGACGGCGTTCATGGCCTGGACGATGCCCGACGCCAATTGGGACATGCTGCCTTATCTCGCAATCGCCGAGGAGGGCGCTTACCCGGATGCGCAGGCGTTGCATGACTATGCCTACAGGACGGTCCAGGCCGGCGTGTCGGCCGCCGACTACAAGACGCTGACCGACGATGGCGGCGGTTTCCGCAGCCATATGGCGCAAGATGCCGCCGACTTTCACTCGCTGCTTGGCATGTACCGGATCAAGTTTCTCTATGCCGAGATGCTGTCGACGATGAGTTCGGTGATGTCGCCGGTCGAGGCGATGCGGGTGCTGCAGGTGGTCTCGGTGCTGCTGTTCGGGATGATCACGCTGCTTTGGCTGCGAACCGAAGGCGCGCTTGCGCTGGCGCCTGTGGTCGGCGCGGTGCTGATCATGGCCGATTTCGGCGATGCCGCACGCGCCTCGACCCCGGATCTGTTGTGCTCGGCGCTGTTCCTCGGCGGGCTGCTTGCCTATGTGCGCGGCCGCGAGGCAGCGACCGCTGTCCTGCTTTTCCTGGCCTTCATGGCGCGGCCGGACAACATCGTGTTCCTGGCCATTTTCGCCGTGCTGCTGCTGGTCTTCCGGCAGCGGGCGTGGGGCGCGCTGGCCGGCTTTGCCGCGTCCTTCGTCGCCTATTTCGCGATTTCGCACTGGGCCCAGCATCCCGGCTGGTGGCCGCATCTGTGGTTCTCCAGCATCGAGCAGCACTACAATATGGATGGCTTCGAGCCGCCGTTCTCGGTTGGCGCCTATCTCAAGGCGTTTGCCGCATCCTTCATTCGCGCTATCAGCATCAACAGCTGGGTCGGGGTCTCGGTTCTGGCGCTGGCCGCGTGGTTTGCGCTCGGCCGCGCCGGCTTCCGGCTCGATCGTCGCGCCGGCATCCTGCTTGCAGCGCTGGTGCTTGGCGTGCTGGCGAAATTCACCGTCTTTCCGATCCACGACACCCGCATCTACTTCCCGAACCTTCTGCCGCCCTACCTTTTGCTTGTCGGCCCGATCATGGCGCTGTGGGCGTCGGCAAGCCTGAATGGAAGGCGGCCCATCGCCATACCTGGAGATAAGCCATGAGTTCCATTTCCGGGCTGGCGCGCATCGCCCTTTCACTCGGCCTGCCTGCCGGTCTGCTCGATCGCGGGCCGGCGTTGCGTGGCACGAAACTCCTGGCCAAGGCGGCGCTGAAGGCGCGGTTTGGCGGTGGGCAAGCCTTCCAGATGGTCAATGTCGGCGCTTGCGACGGCGCGCTGTTCGACGACGTCACGCCGTGGCTGCACCGCATTCCGCGGGCCCGGGCCGTGCTGGTCGAGCCGATCCCGTACAAGATCAGAAGCGGTTGCGCGCCAACTATCCCGACACGGAACGCTTCGTCATCGAACCGGTCGCGGTGACGAAGACCAAGGGCACGATCACCGTCCACACTTTCGATGCCGCGGCACTCGAGGCCGGCACGCTGCCGATCGAGTTCATCGGCTGCTCGTCGGTCACCGACACCAATCTGATGTCGGGCAAGAATGCCTGGGGCGAGGACGACGCCAATTTCAACAAGTTCGCGCCGCACGTGAGGGATATCGAGGTGATGTCGGAAACGCTGCAGACGCTGCTCGACCGCAACGGCATCACGCATATCGACGCCTTCCTGGTCGATTGCGAGGGCGCCGACTGGATCGTCTTCGAACAGCTCGACCTCAAGCGCTACCGCCCCGGCATGATCAAGGTCGAGGTCGGCGCGCTGCCGGCGGCTGAAATCGGCGAGGTCGTGGTCAAGCTCCAGACATCAGGCTATCAGGTCGGCTTCCAGGCCGAGGACATCTGGGCCTTCGCCTGAGATAGATCGCCACTGGCGGCCCGCCGGCGCGCCGGGTCGCGTCGCATCTGCGACGTGTCGCAAACAGGCGGTAGCTCCATCCACGTCCTCTGCATATTGTGCGCCATTCGAACGGGCGCGGACACGCCCGCTTTATCCCCTTGGAGTCGCGGCAATGGCAGAGTTTCCGAAACAGGCGAAGGTCGTCATCGTCGGCCTGGGTGGCATTGTCGGCGCGTCGATCGCCCATCATCTGATCGAACGCGGCTGGACCGACATTGTCGGCATCGACAAATCGGGCATCCCGACCGACATCGGCTCGACGGCGCATGCCTCGGACTTCTGCTACACCACCAGCCACGACTTCTTGTCCTGCTGGACGACGCTCTACTCGATCGATTTCTACGAAAAGATGGGCCATTATGCCCGCATCGGCGGCCTCGAAGTGGCGCGCGTCGGCGACGACAGCCGCATGGACGAGATCAAGCGCAAGATCGCCTCGGCCAAATCCTTCGGCACCCGCGCCCGGCTGATCGAACCGGCCGAGATCAAGGAAAAATTCCCGCTGATCGAAGAGTCCATGGTGCAGGGCGGCCTGTGGGATCCGGACGCCGGCCTGGTCATCCCGCGCTCGCAGACCGTCGCCGGCAAGCTGGCCGACCAGGCGGAAGCTACGGGGAAACTCAAATCCTTCGCCAACACGCCCGCCAAATCTCTCATCGTCGAGGAAGGCCGCATCAAGGGCGTCGTCACCGACCGCGGCACGATCATGGCCGATTATGTCATCGTCTGCGCCGGCATCTGGGGCCGGCTGATCGCCGAGATGGTCGGCGAGGACCTGCCGGTGATGCCGATCGACCATCCGCTGACCTTCTTCGGGCCTTACAATCAATTCGCCGGCACCGGAAAGGAGATCGGCTGGCCGCTGCTGCGCGACCAAGGCAATTCGGCCTATATGCGCGACACCGGCGATCCCAAGACCGCCGAAGGCGGCCAGATCGAATGGGGTTACTACGAAGAGACCAATCCGCGTCTTTGCCATCCGCGCGATTTGCTGGAAAAGGATCAGGCGCGGCTGTCGCCGTCGCAGCGCGATCTCGACATGGAGCAGATCCTGGCGCCGCTGGAGCGCGCCATGGAACTGACGCCGATCCTGGGCGAACTCGGCTATAACGAAAGCCATTCCTTCAACGGCCTGTTGCAGGTGACCGCCGATGGCGGCCCGTCCATGGGCGAGAGCCAGAAGGTGAGGGGCCTCTGGTACGCCGTCGCCATCTGGGTCAAGGACGGCCCCGGCATGGGCAAGCTGATCGCCGACTGGATGACGGACGGCCGCACGGAAATCGACCATCACGCCATCGACTATGCGCGCTTCTATCCGCACCAGACGAAAGAGCAGTTCATCTGGGATCGCTGCACCGAGACGGCGATGAAGGTCTACAATCCAGCGGTGCATCCGCGCGAGCCGTTCTCCAAAGGTCGCAACATCCGCCGCTCGCCGTTCTGGGAGCGCGAGAAGGAGCTTGGCGGTTACTTCATGGAGCTGGGCGGTTGGGAGCGCGCGCATGGCTATGCCGCCAACGAGCATCTGCTGGAGAAGTATGGCAACCGGGTTCCCATACGTGAGAACGAATGGGACAACCGCCATTTCTGGCGGGTGTCCAATGCCGAGCACCTGGCGATGAGCGAGGATTGCGGCATCGTCAACCTCTCGCATTTCTCGATGTACGACATCGAAGGGCCGGACCATGTCGCGCTGCTGGAGTGGCTGTGCGCGGCCAAGATTGGTGGCGACAACAATATCGGCAAGGGTATCTACACCCACTTCCTCGACGAGGAAGGCATGGTGCGCGCCGACTTCACCGTCATCCGCATGGCCGACCGCTGCCGTCTGATCGACGGCGCCGACGCCGGTCCGCGCGACTTCCGCTACATGCAGCGCACCGCGCAGGACAAAGGCTTTGACGTCACCATCACCGACGTGACGGAAAAATACGTCACCATCGGCATCTGGGGACCGAACGCGCGGGCGACACTGCGGAAAGTGGTCGAAAATCCGGATGGTCTCTCGCTCGAGAACTTCCCCTTCGCGGCGATCAAGCCGGTCAGGATCGGCGGCAAGGACGTCACCGCCTTCCGCATCTCCTATGTCGGCGAGCAGGGCTGGGAACTGCACATGCGCTACGAGGACGGCCTGGCCGTTTGGGACGCGCTGCGCTCGACCGGCGTCATGCCGTTCGGCGTCGAGACCTATGCCAACACGCGGCGCATGGAAAAGAGCCTGCGCCTGCAGAACGCCGACCTTCTGACCGAGTACAATCTGCTTGAGGCCGACCTTGCCCGACCGAAGGTCAAGGAGAACGATTTCTGCGGCAAGGCCAAACATGTCGAATACCGCGCCCGCGAGCACCAGCCGGCGATCCTGTGCACGCTGGTGATGACGGAAAACGTCGATTCGAAGGGTGTTGCCCGCTATCCCGTCGGCACCATGCCGGTGATGGATCCGAAGACCGGCGAGACGCTGGTCGACGAACTCGGCCGCCGCTCCTTCACCACATCGATGGCCTACGGCCCGACCATCGGCAAGAACATCGGCCTCGCCTATCTGCCCTGGGCCCATGCCCAGGAGGGCCGCAAGTTTGCCATCGAATATTTCGGCGAGACCTACCCGGTCGAGGTGGCTGCCGTCGGCTACAAGCCGCTCTACGATCCAGAGAATCTGAAGCCGAGGAGTTGAGCTTCATCGGTTCCAACCAACATATCGAAAAGCCGGCACCTCGCCGGGCTTTTTGCTTTGTCAGCAGCCGGTTTTCGCTTACCTTCGGGTATGTCTGCTTTTTCTTGCGCACGACATTTCCTTTCAGGCAGCGCCGCGCTGGCGCTGGGGCTCTGGCTGGTGCCGCCGGTTCAAGCCGCCGAGCCGGTCGACGTCGAGCTGGTGCTGGCCGTCGACGTGTCGCTGTCGATGTCGCCGGGCGAACTTGAAATCCAGCGTCACGGCTATGCTGCTGCGCTGACGCACGACAATGTTCTGCAGGCCATCGCCGATGGCGCCTACGGCAAGGTCGCCGTCACCTATGTCGAATGGGCGGGAGCGACCACGCAGCAGGTCGTCGTGCCGTGGACGGTGATCGCCAGCCGGGCCGATGCCGAGCGGGTGGCCGCGCAGCTTTCCGCCCATCCGCCGGCCAGCGCCCGGCGCACCTCGATTTCCGGCGCGCTGGAATTCGGCAGCGATCTGTTCGCCGAAAGCGGTTTTCAGGGGACAAAGCGCGTCATCGATATTTCCGGCGACGGGCCCAACAACCAGGGCGCGCCCGTCGACATCACCCGCGACGCGGTGGTCAAGCAAGGCATCATCATCAACGGCCTGCCGCTGATGACGCGCGGCGGGTTCGGCGGCGCCTATGACGTCAACAATCTCGACCGCTACTACAGCGACTGCGTCATCGGCGGTCCCGGATCCTTCATGATCCCGGTCAATGACTGGACGCAGTTTCCCGAAGCCATCCGCCGCAAGCTGGTGCTGGAGCTGGCCGGCGCCGCTTCGCCGCAACGGGCGCGCGAGGAGGCCGGGCATCCGCCGGTGGTGCTGGCGCAGGACCGGCCGACCGACTGCCAGGTCGGCGAAAAGATGTGGCGCGACCGCAGCTGGATGTTCGATGCCCGTTAGCGTTCGCATCATCACGCTGCCGTGAAGGGCCGGTTTCATTGACAAGCCCATGGGCGTCTGTGACACAATTCGGCATCCGAAAAACAAGGGGAACCGACATGAACAAGACCATCGTCGCTGCCGCGGTATTGGCGCTTGCGGCTGCAATATCCGTGCCGGCCGAGGCTGCCACATCGGTCACCATCGGCATCAGCGGATGGACCGGCTTTGCGCCGCTGACGCTCGCCAAGCAGGCCGGCATCTTCGAGAAGCATGGCCTCGACGTGACCCTGAAGAAGGTGCCGCAGGCCAGCCGGCCGCTCGCCATCGCCAGCGGCGATCTGCAATGCGCCGCCACCACGGTCGAGACCTGGCTGGTGTGGAACGCCAGCGGCGTCACCACCAAGCAGATCTTCCAGCTCGACAAATCCTATGGCGCCGACGGCATTGTCGTGCGCAACGACATCAAGACCGTCGCCGACCTCAAGGGCAAGAATGTCGCGTCCTCGGCGCCGGGCACGTCGCCCTATTTCATGCTGGCCTGGGTGCTGAACAAGAACGGCCTGTCGACCAAGGATGTGACCGTCGTCAACCTGGAACCGGATGCGGCGGCGCAAGCCTTCCTCGCCGGCCAGAACGATGCGGCGGTCACCTATGAGCCGTTCATCTCGGCGGTGCGCGACAAGTCCGATCAGGGCCACATATTGGCGACCACGCTCGACTACCCGATGGTGCTCGACACGGTCGGCTGCACGCCTGAATTCCTCACCGCCAATCCCGACGCCGCCAAGGCGCTGGCCGACAGCTATTTCGAAGCGCTCGACCTGATCAAGAGCGATCCGCAGAGATCCTACGAGATCATGGGCGCCGACGTGAAGCAGTCTGCGAAAGAATTCGAGGATTCGGCGAAATACCTGAAATGGGCCGACAAGGCGGAGAACAAGCAGTTCTTCACCAAGGAATTCCAGGACTTTTCCAAGACCGCCGGCGAGCTTCTGCTGCAGATGGGGTTGATCAAGGAAGCGCCAGACGTTGCCACGCTGGCCGACACCAGCGCGGTGGCGAACTGACAGGCCTCGCCTTTGACCATTGTGCGGCGGCGCCTAGGGCCGCCGCTCTCTCCTGGACAAGTGATGATTTGACGATGCGGACGATCTGAAGATGCGCCCCTTGCATCCGGTGTCGCCGGGCATTCGAACCGTGCTTGGCATTTCCTTCTTCGTGCTGTTCGTCGCCTTCTGGGCGTGGATCACGCTTGGCGGCCACGTCAACCGCATCTTCCTCGCCGACCCGCTGTCGATGCTGCGGGATGGTTGGCGGCTGCTGGTCGAGGACCGCTTCTGGCTCGACATATTGATCACCATCTGGCGGGTCTTCGGCGGGTTCCTGCTGGCGTCGATCGTCGCCGTGCCGATCGGCATCGCCATGGGCGCCTGGAAACCAATAGAGGCGTTTCTGGAGCCGTTCGTCTCCTTCGCCCGCTACCTCCCGGCTTCGGCCTTCATTCCGCTGCTCATCCTGTGGGCCGGCATTGGCGAGCTGGAAAAGCTGCTGGTCATCTTCGTCGGCTCGGTGTTCCAGATCATCCTGATCGTCGCGGTCAAGGTGGGCTCGACGCGGCGCGACCTGGTCGAGGCGGCCTATACGCTGGGCTCGACCAACAGCGGTATCGTCAAACGGGTCATCATGCCGGCCAATGCGCCCGAGATTGCCGAGACGCTGCGGCTGGTGCTCGGCTGGGCTTGGACCTATGTCATCGTCGCCGAGCTGATCGGTTCGTCCTCAGGCATCGGCTACATGATCATCAATAGCCAGTCGCGGCTGGCGACAGGGCAGATCATCTTCGGCATCATCGTCATCGGGCTGATCGGACTGTTGTCCGACTTCGCCTTCAAGGCGTTCAATCGCTGGCTCTTTCCCTGGAGCCTGGCATGAGCAAGTTGCTTATCGAAGGCGTCTCGCGAACCTTCGCCGGCGTGCGCGGCGGGCAGCCGGTCAAGGCGCTGATGCCGGTCGACCTTGCGGTCGCGGCCAACGACTTCATCACCATTCTGGGGCCGTCCGGCTGCGGGAAGTCGACGCTGCTCAGGATCGTTGCCGGCCTGGAAGCGCCGAGCGAAGGCCGTGTGCTGCTCGACGGCAAGGCGGTGACGCGGCCGGGACCGGATCGCGGCATGGTGTTCCAGTCCTACACGCTGTTTCCGTGGCTAACGGTGGCGCAGAATATCGCCTTCGGCCTGCGCGAACGTGGCATGGCCGAAAAGGAGCGAGACGGGATCGTCGCTTCCTATGTCGACCTCGTCGGGCTCAAGGGCTTCGAGAACCATTGGCCAAAGCAGCTGTCCGGCGGCATGCAGCAGCGCACGGCGATCGCCCGGGCGCTGGCCAACGACCCCGAAATCCTGTTGCTGGACGAGCCGTTCGGTGCGCTCGACAACCAGACGCGCGGACTGATGCAGGAACTGCTGCTCGGCATCTGGGAGCGGCGCAAGAAGACAGTGCTGTTCGTCACCCACGACATCGAGGAGGCGATCTTCATGGCTTCGCGGGTGATCGTGATGAGCGCGCGGCCAGGCCGCATCAAGTCGGATGTCGCCATCGACCTGCCGCATCCGCGTCACTATACGCTGAAGACCAGCCGGGAGTTCTCGGCGCTCAAGGCGCGGCTGACCGAGGATATCCGCGTCGAGGCGATGCGCACAGTACAGGCGCAGCCCGCCGAAGCCTGAGTGCGTTTTCGGGATCAGGCCGCCAGCAATTGCTTGCGGTCGACGCGCTCCTGCTGCGGCGAGCGGGCATAGAGTTCGCGGTAGCATTTGGAGAAATGCGACGCCGAGACGAAGCCGCAGGCGACCGCTACCTCGACCACCGGCATCGAGGACTGGATCAGCAGGTGCCGGGCGCGGTCGAGGCGGATTTCCAAGTAGTAGCGGGCAGGGGATCTGCCCATCTCGGTGCGGAACAGGCGCTCGATCTGGCGGCGCGACAGGTCGACATGGTCGGCGATCTCGATCAGCGACAGCGGTTCGGAGAGATTGCCTTCCATCAGTTCGATGATGGTCAGCACCTTGGAATTCTGCACGCCGAGGCGGGCGCGCAGCGGCAGGCGCTGGCGGTCGGTGGGGCTGCGCACGCGGTCGGTCAGCACCTGCTCGCACACGCGGTTGACCAGATTGTCGTCGAAATCGTCGCCGATCAGCTTGAGCATCATGTCGAGGGCGGCGGTGCCGCCGGCGCAGGTGTAGATGTTCTGGTCGATCTCGAAGAGGTCGGCAAAGACGTTGGCCTTGGGAAAGGCCTCGGAAAAGCCCGGCAGGTTTTCCCAATGGATGGCGCAGCGCTTGTTGGAGAGCAGGCCGGCGGCGGCAAGGATATGCGCGCCGGTGCACAGGCCGCCGACGGCGACGCCTCTGTTGTATTCCTCGCGCAGCCAGGCGAAGGCCGACCTATTCTGGTAGCGCTCGACATTCATGCCGCTGCAGACGATGGCCATGTTCGGCCGATCCGGCCCGGCCATTTTCTTGCGCTCTTCCTCGAGCGAGGTGTTGACGGCGCATTCGACGCCGTTGGAGGCGCGCACCGGCTTGCCGTCGATGCTGGCGAGGCGCCAGCGATAGGCCTCATAGCCGAGCATGCGGTTGGCCGAGCGCAGCGGGTCGAGCGCCGTCGCAAAGGCGATCATGGTGAAGTCCGGGACAAGGAAGAATACAAACGATCGCTTGATCGGATGCTTTACGGCGTTCAAGGGAACCTCACGCGGCCATGGCGCGAACAGGATGTCGCGAACAGCACAGCGACATCAGGAAAAACCATTCCTGTCAATCGGCTAGGGGGCTAAGCGGAAACTATATTTGCGACATGGGTCGCAAATGAGCAATCGTCCGGGATGACAGGCACGGGCTGCCGACGGATTGGGCATGGTGGCGGCGGCATAGGTGCCAAAAATGAGAAACGCCGCTTCGGTCAAGCCGAAGCGGCGCTGTTATCGACTATCGGCAGCGGCAGGGAAGCGCTGAGCGCTAGCCGTTATCTCAGGCAACGAAACCGAGGCGCACCGCATTCATGGCACCGGTCTGGCCGGGCATGGTATTGGCAAGGCGCTGGCGCTCGAGAGCGGTCGTCAGGTTCATTTCGCGGCGGGCAAAGAGGCGGGCAAAAAGCTTCATTATCATCTCCTATCGGTTGCTCAGACGGGTCGCCTTCGCTTGATGGAGTGGGGCAGCTCGTTTGCTGACGGTGATATAGGCCTGCGTGAGCAGAAACTAAATCGCAAATGCGAAGCGCTTGAATGGAAATGCGACATCGTTTGCGACATTATTGGGCATGGTGCCCAAAATTTACGATTACTTACAGTGTGTTACCGGCGACATTGAGGCGCCATGCAAGTGACGCATATGCGCCATGCAGCGGCGACACGGCTCTGAAAATCATTTGAGTGCAAATAAGTTGGAGAAAGCCTGCAGGGCCAATAGAGAAGGCCTGCCGGGCTGGTCTGCGCGGCAGGCCTTCAGCACAAGGTACACAATGGTTTACTTTGCTCCAGCCCAGGATCCGACGCCGTGGCGTGCACCGGTCTTGGTGTCGGCAGCTTCAGGCCAGCCGATATCCTTCTGCAGTTCGATCGGCAGCGAGCGGATCGCACGTTCGGTCTGGAAGCGGGCGCGGGCCGCGCTCAATTCGGTCGCAAGCCGACCGATGGATGACAGGATAGACATTTCATTCTCCTTTGGTTGTGGCACGTCCCGCATGAACGCGTTCCGTCGCCTGGATATTCCGCATCGAGTGCAATTCCGTGTCAGGAGCGTTGGAGCCATGGCACGTCCTGCCTTCGATGGAGTTGACTATCCTCCCAATCTGATGTTCAATCAAACGAAATGGAATGATGCTTCACATCAGAAAAATTGAAGGTCGATCCCGATGAACGCCCCACTCAATCATCCGCTGCCGCTGCTCGATCTCGACGTTTTGCGCACCTTCGTGGCCATTGCAGAGACCGGCAGTTTCACCACGGCGGCCAATGCGGTGTTCCGCACGCCGTCGGCGGTCTCCATGCAGATCAAGAAGCTCGAGGACATTCTCGGGCGCTCTGTTTTCGCGCGGGATGCGCGCTCGGTGACGCTGACCACGGATGGCGAGATGCTGCTCGGTTATGCCCGCCGGCTGTTGTCGATCAACCGCGAGGTGGTGTCGAAGTTCATCATCCCCGAGATCGTCGGCGTGGTGCGGCTCGGCTCGCCGGACGACTATGGCGAGCGCGTGTTGCCGCATGTGCTGAAGCGTTTCGCGCAGTCGCATCCGTCGATTGCCGTCGACGTCACCATCGACCAGAGCAGCAATCTGCGCCGCCGCATGGACGACCGGGCGCTCGACATCACGCTGCTGACCAATTCCTACAAGACCAGCGCACTCGGCGCCGAGGTGCTGCTCACCGAGCCGATCGTCTGGGCCGGCGCCAAGGGCGGCAGCGCGCATCTGCGCGAGCCTTTGCCGGTGTCGCTGTGGGAAGAGGGCTGCGCCTGGCGGGCCGGCGCGCTCGATGCGCTGAGCCGTGAAGGCCGCAATTACCGCATCGCCTATATGAGCGCCCACACGGCAGGCCAGCGCGCCGCCATCATGTCGGATCTCGCGGTTGCGCCGCTGCCGAAGTCGTTCCTCGGCAACGACATGGTCGAGCTTTGCCCGAAGGACGGCATGCCCGATATCGGCACCTACAATCTGGCGATGGTGGTGTCGCCGGACGCCAGCGCGCCGGTCAAGGCCGTCGCCGACCATATCCGTGCGACGTTCGAGCTTTTCCGCGAAACCGGCAAGTTCTAGAGCGGTTCACCGTTTCACGGAAACGCGAGCCGCTTTAACTCCTTGTTTTGACGCAATTCCCAAGGGAAAGCGCTACACGCTTTTCCCGGGAAACCGTTTTACACTTTTCCTGGAATTGCTCTGCTATTCCGCTGCTTGGGCGGGGCGCGCCGCGAGAGCGGGTCGCGCCGTGCGCCGCGCAGTTGGCTCACCTTCAAGGAAGGTGACGATGCTGTCCCTGGCGCGACGCGCCTCCGGCATCTCGATCAGCGGCCAGACGTGGAACATGCCTTCCTCGTAGACGACCTCGACGTCGACGCCGGCAGCGCGCGCCTTTTTGGCGAAGATCAGATTGTCGGGGCTGAGCAGGTCGTGCGAGCCGGTCAGAAGCAGGGTCTTCGGCAGCACCGCGAGGTCGCCATAGAGCGGGCTGATGTGCCAGTCGCTGCGATCAATGCCGGCACTGTACATGCGGATCGCTTCCAGCCCGCCGGAAATGCCGAGCCACGGATCGTTGCGTTCCGCCTCGAACACTTCGGGGTTGGACAGCGACATGTCGAGGCCGGGTGAAATCAGCACGTGGCGCGACGGCAAGGGCAGGCCTTCCTCAGCCGCCATCATGGTCAGCACGACGGCCATGTTGCCGCCCGCGGAATCGCCCATGAAGACGATGTCTTCAGCGTCGGTCTCATCCAGCATCTGCCGGTAGACGTCGCCGACCATGCCGAACATGGCGTGGAAATCATGCTCCGGCGCGATGGGATAGATCGGCACGGTGATGCCGAAACCCAAGCGCTCGGCGACCTCGGCGATCAACCCCCAATGATAGGATGTGATCTGGAAGACATAGGCGCCGCCATGCATGTAGAGGATGCGCCTGCGTTCGCCGGCCTTCGGCGCGATTTCATAGACAGGGAAGCCATCGACGCTGCGCTCGGTGATATCGAGCCGCTCCCGCAGCAATGCCGGGGGATGATGATCCTCGGTCTTGCGGGCATAGGCGATCCAGCGCTGCAGGTTTTCCGGGCTGGCAAATGCCTTCTTGCGGCTGTGCCGGAGGATGAAGGAAACGAGGTGGCTTTTGAAACTGGGCATTCGCCTAAACAAGCTCGGCCGCAGCCGACTAAGAGAATTCCCCCACTGTCGCGAAGATCGTACCTCCAGCCGAAATGTCAAGATTCTGGCCCAAGCCAACACGGTTGTTTGATCAGCCAGGTCCGCTGTTTTGCGCAGCGCGGCTCAGCGCCGGGGCAGCAGCGCGGCGCGAAGCTTGATGTCGGTCGCAGCCGGGACCATGCGGCGGCCCCGGCGCTTAGTCAGCAATTTGCACTTGTCGGCGAAGGTCATCAGCGGCCCGAGCCCAGGATCAGACGCGACAGGTTGGTCTGGGCGTCGATGCGCGGCGACACGGGCCAGCCGATGTCCTTCTGGATTTCGGGTGGCAGGTTGTTCATGGCGCGCACGGCCTGTGCATTCTTCATGGCCGCACGAAAACGGCCGAGGGTCTCGAACATCTCTATTCTCCTTTGGAGCGTTGTGGCGGCGGAATAGTCCGGTCCGCCATTCGATGTCCGTTAAATGCTTCACGTCTGTATCGGACGTATTGCGCCAAAACAGCGTTTCGGTTTCCAGATCGGTGCGATCTGGAAACATTTGCATACAAATGAAATTGGTCGAATTGGCGGCCTTCGTAAGGTGGCTTATTCCCGGCTGCGCCTGGCGGCATGGCCTTCACGCGAACGCCGGCGCGGGGCGGCGTCGCCGGCGACGCCATCCTGGCTGACGGTCCTGCGTGGCGGCAATTTCACCGCCGCCGACAGTTTCGGGAACGGATCGACCTTGTTGGGAAGCGCCATGGCGTAGACGAAATGCTCCTGGAATTTCGGCTCCAGTGCGGTCTCGATCTTCTCGATGTGGCTGACCGTGTCCTCGATCTCGCGGCGATAGCCACGATTGAGCAGGGCCATGCGCGCACCGGCGCCGGCGGCGTTGCCGACGGCCGAGACCTTGTCGAGGTCGCAATCCGGGATCAGGCCGAGCACCATGGCGTATTTCGGATCGATGAACGAGCCGAACGCGCCGGCGAAATGGATGCGGTCGACGTGTTCGGTGTTCTGCTTTTCCATCAGAAGCTTGGTGCCTGCATAGAGCGCCGCCTTGGCAAGCTGGATGGCGCGCACGTCGGTCTGCGTGATGGTGATCTTGGGTTCGCCTTCCTTCAAGACATAAGAGAAGGTGCGGCCGTTGACCGTGACGCGCGGCGAGCGCTCGGCCAGCGACCCGTCGATCACTCCATCCTCGGAGATGATGCCGGCGAGGTACATTTCGGCCACGATCTCGATGATACCGGAGCCGCAGATGCCGGTGACGCCGGTCGCCTGCACGCTGTCGACGAAGCCGGGATCGTCGGACCAGAGTTCAGAGCCGATGACGCGGTATTTCGGCTCCAGCGTATCGGGGTCGATGCGCACGCGCTCGATTGCGCCGGGGGCGGCGCGCTGGCCGCCGGAGATTTCGGCGCCCTCGAAGGCCGGGCCGGTGGGCGAGGAGGCTGCGACCACCCGCTTGCGGTTGCCAAGCACGATCTCGGCATTGGTGCCGACGTCGACGATCAGCATCATCTCGTCCTGGCGGTGCGGGCCTTCCGACAGCGTCACCGCCGCCGCATCGGCGCCGACATGGCCGGCAATGCAGGGCAGCATATAGAGGCGGGCGCCCTGGTTGAGCTTCAGGCCGATATCGGAGGCCTTGATGCGCACCGCGCCCGAGACGGCGAGCGCGAAGGGCGCGCCGCCGAGTTCGGTCGGATCGATGCCGAGGAACAGATGGTGCATGATCGGATTGCCGACAAAGACGGAATCCAGGATGTCGTTGCGCTGGACATTGCCTTCCGCGCAGACCTTGTCGACCAGGCCCGAGATCGCCTCGCGCACGGCGACCGTCATGCCTTCGCGGCCGTCCGGGTTCATCATCACATAGGAGACGCGGCTCATCAGATCCTCGCCGAAGCGGATCTGCGGGTTCGACGTGCCCGACGAGGCGGCGACGCGGCCCGACAGCAACGACACCAGATGCATGGCGATGGTGGTCGAGCCGATGTCGCAGGCCAGCCCATAGGCTTCGTTCTTGAGGCCGGGCCAGAGTGCTATGACGCGGGCGATGTCGCTTTCGGCGTCCTTGTGGATGGCGGCGGTGGCGGTCCAGTTACCCTTGCGCAGTATGCCCTGCACCTGCGGCATCAGGTAGAAGTCAAATTCGAGGTTTTTGAAGCCCCAATCCTTCATCAGCGCGATCTTGAGGCGGTCGAGATCGCCGAGCGGCTTGTGCATGTCGGGCTGTTCGATCTCGACATAGCACATGCGGATCGCTGAATCGCGGGCGATGACGCGGGTGTCGGCATCCTTGCGGATGGTCTGTGCATTGATGACCGTGTCCTGCGGCACGTCGATGACGAGGTCGCCGAGGATCTGCGCCGAGCAGGAGAGGCGGCGCCGCTCGGGCAGGCCGCGGACGCGCTCGTAGCGCTCTTCCTTGGCGCCCTTGGGCGAGATGTGGTCGTTGGACGAGACGATCTTGTGCTTGGCGAAATTGCCTTCCTGCACCTCGATCTGGCAGCGCCCACAGGTGGCGCGACCGCCGCAGACGCTTTCGACATAGACACCGAGCTGGCGCGCGGCGTCGAGCACCGGCGTGCCGACAGGAAACCGCCCGCGCTTGCCTGACGGCATGAACAGCACGAGCGGATCGGTAATGTTTGCAGGCGAGTTCATATTTTCATTACTCGACTAAGCCGGCACTGGGAAAAGATTTCACATATGCGAGGCTTGCCAGATAGGAAGCGATGAGCGGCAGCGGATACCATCGCAGCCAAAACATGGAGAAATTGTCCAGTCTTTGCCGGTCCAATGTCCTTGCGGGAATTGCCCCGAGCAGAAGTGGAAATGCGATCAGGACAAACATTAGAAAGGCAGTGGCGTAGATACACAGAACAAAATACCGGAGGTATTCATGACTCAGATAGCCGAAGGCATAGGACCCGGCCAAAAGCATAAATACGCTGCAAAAAGCCACTCGCAGAATTACCTGCCAGTTCGGCATTTCAGGCCTTGTGCGGTCTTGATCTGTCAAGAAAACCGTGTCCTGTCTCGCTCTATCCCCTGGCCATGCGGGCTTCACGGCCGCCGCGACGGCGACCGCCATTGCCATTGCCGCCGCCTTCGCCCGGAGCGTTAACCGCGGTGGGCGCTGCGACCGCCTGGCCGCCTTCGGCCGGCTTGTAGTCCTTGTAGGTCCTGATCCAGTTGGTGCAGTTCTCGTCGGTGCCGTTGAGCACATTGGCGCCGCGCACGGCTTCCATTTCCTGCGGGCGCACCGGGTTCATGATCGCCGAGGTCATGCCGGCGCCGATCACCATCGGGATGAAGGCGGCGTTGATGCCGTGGCGGTGCGGCAGGCCGAACGAGATGTTGGACAGGCCGCAGGTGGTGTTGACCTTGAGCTCTTCACGCAGGCGGCGCAACAGCGCGAAGACCTGGCGGCCGGCATCGCCCAGCGCGCCGATCGGCATCACCAGTGGGTCGACGACGACGTCATGCGCGGGAATGCCGAAATCGGCGCAGCGCTGCACGATCTTTTTGGCGACGGCAAAGCGCACATCCGGATCCATCGAAATGCCGGTCTCGTCGTTGGAGATGGCGACGACCGGAACGTTGTACTTCTTGACCAGCGGCAGGATGGCTTCGAGCTTTTCCTCTTCGCCGGTCACGGAGTTGACCAGCGGCCGGCCCTTGGCGACCTTGAGCGCTGCCTCGATGGCGGCGGTCACCGACGAGTCGATCGACAGCGGCAGGTCGACAAGGCCCTGGACGATCTCCAGCGTCTGCACGAGCAGGCCGGGTTCGGTTTCGTTCGGATTAACGGAGGTGACGCCGGCATTGACGTCGAGCATGGTGGCGCCGCAGGCGGCCTGTTCCAGCGCATCCTTGATGACGGTCTCGAAATTGCCGGCGATCATCTCGGCGGCCAGCTTCTTGCGGCCGGTCGGGTTGATGCGCTCGCCGATGACGCAGAAAGGCTGGTCGAAGCCGATGATGATCTCTCGTGTCGCCGAGGCGACGATGGTCCGGGTCATGAAGTCTCTCCGCCTGATATAAAGATTTCTTTATATCGTTGTCTGGTTTCATTCAAGCGAATGGCTGGCCGTCCGCGCTGTCAGTGCGCGGTCTTCACCATATCCACCTGCGTTTCGGTAATGTCGTCGTGCAGTATGCTCTCGAGCCGGTCGGCGACCATCTGATCGTCGTGGCGGATCTCACGTTTCCATGGCTGGCGGCCTTTCAGCACACCCGATTCATCGACGATCTCGGCGACATATTCCTCCTGGCGGTAGGCCATCACATGGATGCCGGAGACACCAGGAATTTCCTTCACCTCGTTGATGATGTCGGTGCAGAGCTGCTTGCCTTCCTTCTTCTGGTCCTGCGCGCATTCCAGCCGCTTGATGATGGTATCGGGAATATGAATGCCCGGCACGTTGGAGCGGATCCATTTGGCCGTCTTGGCCGAAGCCAGCGGGCCGACGCCGCACAGGATGAAAACTTTTTCCGTATGCCCCAAGTCCCGCGCCCTCTGCATGAAGGTTCTGAACATCGGCACGTCGAAGCAATACTGCGTCTGCACGAACTGCGCGCCGGCGGCGATCTTCTTGCCGAGATGGATCGGGCGGAAATCGAAGGGTGGCGCGAAGGGGTTGACGGCGGCGCCGAGGAAAATTTGCGGCGGCGTCGTCAACTTGCGGCCGGACAGGAACTTGCCGTTGTCGCGCATGATGCGGCAGGTTTCCAGCAACGACATGGAATCGAGGTCGAAGACAGGCTTGGCGCCGGGCTGGTCGCCGGCCTGGACGCCGTCGCCGGTGAGGCACAGCATGTTGGCGACGCCCATCGCCGCACCGCCCAGCACGTCGCCCTGGATGGCGATGCGGTTCCTGTCGCGGCAGGCGATCTGCATGATCGGCGCGTAGCCCATGCGGGTGAGCAGCGCGCAAATGCCGACCGACGACATGTGGCAGTTGGCGCCGGAGGCATCGACGGCATTGATGGCGTCGACCCAGCCGTCGAAGATTTTCGCCCTGTTGTAGACGTCTTCCGGATCGGCGCTGTCGGGCGGGTTGAGCTCGGTGGTGACCGCGAATTCGCCGCGCCGCAGCACGCGCTCCAGCCGGCCACGCGAGGAGTGGCCGGGCAGCGGATCTAGCGGCAGATGGATGCCGGCCGGGTTTTCGTCGCGCTGGCGGCCGATCACGCGGCCGCTCCGGTATTGGCTTTGGCAGCGGCTTCACGGGCCGCTGCCGACTGCGCCGTCACCCGCAGCCAGGCCGAGGTTTCGCGCAGCGACTGGTCGACCGGCTTCTGCACGGTCAGGATCCTGTCGCCATGCTCCATGTTCCGCGAGCCTTCCCAGGCCTTGACCCATACGCAAGGCATATCGGGCTCGACCTCGCAATTGCCATTGGCGCGCACGCCGCCACACGGGCCGTTGCGCAGCTGCTTGGGGCAGTTCATCGGGCACGACATGCCGGTCGAGGACAGGACGCACTGGCCGCACATGCGGCAGTCGAACATGAAGCCCTTGACGCGCCTTTCGACAAACTTGATCGGCGCCTCGACGCGCCCATAGCCGAGGCCTTTCCAAAGCGGATGAAGAAGCAGGAACATGTCTGCGAATCTGGAGTAGAACCATTCGAGCAATCGCGAATGGCGGATCGACCACAGCCTGATGGCAAACGAGCGCTGCACGCGCCGCTGCGGCGATACGTCGGCCGGCTTGTAGTCGGATTTCGGCGCTGCTTTCTTGACCTGAGTGGCCTGGGTAACCGGCTGGGTAATCCTTGGCCCCTCTTTGGCAGGAGTGGTTTCAGACATTTTCTTTCCCGCCCGCCTTGACCAGAGCGACCAGCCGCTCGCGGTCGTATTTCGCGTCGATGTCGCTGAATGCCTTCTCGACCTCGGCTTCGAGGTCGTCGCCGACCGGGATCGGATCGGCCTTGCGCCATTCCGCGAGGTAATCGTCGGTGCCGCCGGCGCCGGTGCGCATGGCGCACATATCGATCGCCTCGGTGAAGCGCAGCGGCAGTTCGCGCTTGGCGTTCTGCCGGCCCTTCTTGACGATGACCTGGGCGGGGATGTCGCGCCAATAGACGACGATCAGATCGGCCATGAATTCTCTCACTCCCTGTAGAGCGCCGTGCGTCCATGAGGGAAACGACGTTCCACCACTTTATCCAGCTGGTGTGAGCATTGCCGGATGCGCAGTGGGGCTGCTTGTTATGGGACGACGCGCGCGCATTCAAAAGCGACGCTATTGAGAGTCGCAAAAAGAAAGGCGAGATTCCGAGGGAAGGCTGGCTACCAAACCCGCTTGGTCAGGCCGGTCCAGAGATAGAACCAGATCGTCGGGTGGTACCATTGTTTCGAGGGCAGGTCCGGCTTGATCGTGGCCAACTTTCCGTCCAAGGCACCGCGGACCGCCTCGACGCAGATGTCACGCGAGAACGCCGCCTGGCGCAACGCATAGCTCGAAATAGTGTCGCCGGGCTCCGGCTTGCCGCGCGCCTGTTTCAACACGCCGCCGGTGTCGCCGCCGGCGTCGACCAGATGCACGGTGGTGCCGAAATTCTGGGGATCGCCGCAGGCCAGCGCCCAGTAGCCGCCATTCATGCCGCGGTATTTGGGCGCGATGCCGGCGTGGTAGTTGAGCACCGGGCAGGGCATTTGCGCCAGCGTCTGCCGGGACAAGAGCCGGCAGCCGGCGAGCAGCACCACGCCCGGGCGGATGTCGGCGATCGCCTGCAGGCAATCGGCTGCGTTGGCGGAGGAGACGTGGATGATCTTTTGTCCCGGCTTCGGCTCGGTCTCAAGCTTCTGATCGGCGATGAGCCGCTCTGCGTGGCCAGCGAAGAAGCGCTTGCCGAGCCTCGTCAACACCATCGTGCCGAGTTGACCGATGGCCGAAAACCAGCCCTGGCGGCGCGCGCGGCCGAGCAGCAATTGCTTTTTGGATTCAGGGCTTTCGAGGATGACGCTGACAGGGTCGAGCTGGTCGGCGATGGCGTTGACGATGGCCCAGATGTGCGGCCCGCCTTCGGTGACGATGACGATCGCAGCACTTTTTTCAACCGCTGATGCCATGGCGCGCTTTCTTGCCGGCGCGCAACCATTTGCCGTGCGCTGCCCGGCTCAATTCTGTGCCGGGCGAGGTTAAATCTTGATGACCGCCCGGCCAGCGAGAGACCAACGGATCAGCGCTTGAACTCGATGATGTCGAGTTTCGATTCGTAGTAGGGCGCCGGGAATTCGATGCGCCATTCATTGGCGCTGGTGCGGAAGGCATAGCCGACCTGGTCGCTTTCCGGGCCGCTGCCATAGGGTTTTGGCTTGTTGTCATTGACATAGCCGGAGCCGAGATAGATCGCGCGTTTTTCGCCATCGTCGAAGAAACGGCCCTTGGTGCGTTGCGAGCCGCTGACCTTTTCCAGCTGCCAGCCGGAGCCATCGTCCGTGACCTTGCACTTGAACCAGCCATAGATGACCAGCGGGCCGGTCAGGCCCACCTTGATGGTTCGGCATTGCCAGTTGCCGCTCAGGTCCTTGTCGGAAAAGGCCACTATCGGCTTTGCCAGCAGCGCGTCGAGTTGGCTGACCTCAGCCGGGTCTCCCGCTTTTGCCTCGGCCAGCGCCGCCTTGCGGGTCTCGCCATATTTGTCGAGGCGAACCTTGTCGGCAGGCGTGATGATCTTCTGCACCTCGCCGTCGGCGCGAGCGGGCAGGGCGAAACAGAGCAGGCAAACGGCGGCGAGCAGGACGCGAGCGGTCATCGGTGGTATCCATGTTGGCGCGGCTGGAGCAGCCGATTCTATCTTCCAGCGCACAACTTACCCATTCGCGGCGGCCTGTCATCCGTGCTTAAACAGCGGTATGTTCCGCGGGAGGTGCGCGTGGGGGTTACAATCCATTTTGAGGGACAACTGCGCGGAGAGGAACAATATCTTGCGCTGTTGCAGGAAGTTGAAGCGCTTGCCATCGCTCGAGACTGGCGATTTCGGCCGATAGACGAGGCCGAAATGGTTCTCAACCGGGTCATCGACGAACGCAGCGTTGACTATATCGGCCCGGTCATGGGGATAGAATGCCTGCCGCATCCCAAGTCGGATCGCCTAAGGTTCGAGTTCGACAGGGACCTCTTCATGCAGCAATATTGCAAGACCCAGTTTGCGGGGTCGGAGGCGCATATCGAGATCATCGAGTTGCTTCGCAAAGTTGCTCCTTTTTTCGACAAGTTCGACGTCTTCGATGAAGGCGAGTACTGGGAACTGGGCGACCGCAAAATTCTGCAGGTCAATCTCGACACAGTCGACGCTCTGCTTGCAGAGGCTTTGCGCAAGGATCCAACTGCAAGAGGGCCGATCCGGTTAGACAACGGCCGCGTTGTCGATTTCGTGTCGGATCCGCAACCGGAGAGCAAATAATCCGAAGTCGGGCGCCTAACGCAATTCTTCTGGATGTGCCGCCACCCGCGCCAATTCAGCCGTCAGGTCGCCATAGCCGGTCGAGCGGCGCTCATAGGCGAGGCCAAGCATCTTCGCGGCCTCCTCGGCGACCTTGTCGAGTTCCGGATCGTCGGTCTGGGCGATGTAGATCAGCTTCTGGTAGTTGCCGAAATAGTCCTTGATCAGCTCCGGGTGCTTGTCGAGGCCGAGCGGCTTCATGAAGAAGGCGTCGAACTGGCGGCACAGGAAATCGGTCATGTAGAACGACATCATGTCGTCGTCGGCGACCTTCGCATAGGCGTCCATGCCCTGGTAGAAGGCAAAGCAGTGCGGGCCGGCCATGCGTTCAACGCCGTGCTTCTCCAGGACCCGGTCGAGCATGCCGCCGGTACCGCAATCGGCATAGCCAACGAAGATGTTGCTATAGCCTTCCGCCTTGGCCTTTTCGATCGCCTTGTCCATCGCCGGTGCGATGCGGTCGGGGTAGAAATGGAACTCCGCCGGCAGGCAGGTCAGGTCGAGATGGTCGAGCTTGAGCTGCTCCTTGACGGCCAAAACTTCGCGCGCAATCATTCCACAGGCGATGACCAGCAGCCTGTCGTCTTGATTCGGTTTCGTTTTTTGCATTCTGGCCATGGAACCCGGTCGAAGCGGCCTTCGTTGCTGTGGGGCGAATCTATCGAGAGAGGGATAAACCGTCCATGAAACTGTTACGCGTTGCGCCGATTGCAATCCTTGCCTGCGTCCTGGCGCTTACGGCCTGTGCCAACACCGTCCGTGGTGTCGGCCGGGATATCAAATCGACTGCCAAAGCCGTCGACGACACCGTCACCAAACCCTGACGCAGCCATCCGTTCCAATAGCTGGAACAAAAAAGCCGCGCTGCAAGGCGCGGCTTTCGATTGTGGCCCAGACGCCTTGCGTAACAGATCAGGCTGAAGCGCGCACGTTATGCTTGCGCTTCATGAAGTCCTTGGCGGTCTCGACCGCCACAGCCGCGTCGCGGCAATAGGCATCGGCGCCGACGGCCTTGCCGAATTCCTCGTTTAGCGGCGCGCCGCCGACCAGGACGACATAGTCGTCGCGGATGCCCTTTTCCTTCATCGTGTCGATGACGACCTTCATGTAGGGCATGGTCGTGGTCAAAAGCGCTGACATGCCGATAATGTCGGGCTGGTGCTGCTCGATGGCGTCGAGGTATTTTTCCACCGCATTGTTGATGCCGAGATCGATGACGTCGAAGCCGGCGCCCTCCATCATCATGCCGACGAGGTTCTTGCCGATGTCGTGGATGTCGCCCTTGACGGTCCCGATCACCATCTTGCCCTGCTTCGGCGCGCCGGTGGCGGCCAGCAGCGGGCGCAGGATGAACATGCCGGCCTTCATGGCGTTGGCCGACAGCAGCACCTCGGGAACGAACAGGATGCCGTCGCGAAAGTCCTCGCCGACGATGCGCATGCCTTCGACCAGAGCTTCGGTCAGCACCTTGTAGGGCACCCAGCCGCGGTCGAGCAGGATGTTGGTGCCTTCCTCGATCTCTTCCTTCAGTCCGTCATAGAGATCGTCGTGCATCTGCTGCACCAACTCGTCGTCGGAAAGCTCGGAGAGGATGATCTCGTCGTCGGCCATTTTTCTCGGGCTCCTTGCCGCACGGGATGCGATCACGGCGGCTTAAAATAATCGCGTCAATACCTAACCCGGCGGGGGCAGGTATCCATAGCTGATTTGCGACTTCCCGCAAAAGGAAAGCGACCGCAAATCTATTGGAATTCTTGTCGATTTTGCGACAGGCGTTGGCGCTGGCGGGCCGTTTCGAATAGGGTGCATGACTACGATCCGGGCGAGAAGCCGCCATACGCGGCCGCAAACGGTTTTTAGGGAAAAAACGATCATGAGTGAAAACGCGTCAGTCGACCAGGAAGCGTCCAATGCGCGACGTGGACGTGCTGCCAGCGGCGGCGCGGCTGCAAGGCGGGCGGCGCGCTCGGGCGGCGGACCGGGCACCCAGCTCACCTATATCAAGCGCAAGATCAACATCTATGAGGTCCTCAACGAGGAAGGCCTGGCGATTATCGAAAACAACACCGATACGGTGCTGGAAGAGATCGGCATCATCTTTCGCGACGACGCCGAGGCGCTGCAGCTTTGGAAAGAGGCGGGCGCCGACGTCAAGGGCGAGCGCGTGCATTTTCCCAAGGGCCTCTGCCGCTCGCTGCTGAAGACCGCGCCGCCCATCTACACCCAGCATGCGCGCAACGCCGAGCGTTCGGTGCAGATCGGCGGCAACGCCACGGTCTTCGCGCCGGTCTATGGTCCGCCCTTCGTGCGCGATCTCGACGGTGTCAGGCGCTACGCGACGATCGAGGATTTCCGGAATTTCGTGAAGCTCGCCTATATGGCGCCGTCGATCCACCATTCGGGCGGCACGGTGTGCGAGCCGGTCGATGTGCCGGTCAACAAACGCCACCTCGACATGATCTACAGCCACATCAAATATTCGGACAAACCGTTCATGGGTTCGGTGACGGCGCCGGAGCGGGCCGAAGACACCGTCGCCATGGCCAAGATCGTGTTCGGCGACGATTTCGTCGAAAACAACACCGTGCTGACCAGCCTGATCAACGCCAATTCGCCGATGGTGTTCGACGAAACCATGCTGGGCGCGCTGAAAGTCTATTCGCGCCACAACCAGGCTTGCATCGTCACGCCGTTCATCCTAGCCGGCGCGATGAGCCCGGTGACCGTTGCCGGCACGCTGACGCAGGTTCTGGCAGAGGTGCTGGCCGGCGCCTCTTTCACGCAGTTGATCCGTCCCGGCGCGCCGGTGCTGTTCGGCACCTTCGCCTCGTCGATCTCCATGCAGTCTGGTGCGCCGACCTTTGGCACGCCGGAGCCGTCGCTGGTTTCCTACGGCGCCGCACAGCTTGCACGCCGCCTCGGCCTGCCGTTCCGCACCGGCGGCTCGCTCTGCGCCTCCAAGGTTCCGGATGCGCAGGCCGCCTATGAGAGCGCCAACACGCTCAACTCGACCATTCTTGCCGGCACCAATTTCGTCCTGCATTCGGCCGGCTGGCTCGAAGGCGGACTGGCGTCCTGCTACGAAAAATTCATGATGGACATCGACCAGCTCGGCATGACGCAAAAGTTTTCCGAAGGCGTCGACCTCTCGGAAAACGGCCAGGCGATGGACGCCATCCGCCAGGTCGGCCCGGGCAGCCACTATCTCGGCTGCGACCACACCCAGGCCAATTTCCAGACCGCCTTCTACCGCTCCAGCATCGCCGACAACAATTCCTACGAGCAATGGCTGGCCGAGGGCGAGAAGACAGCGCCGCAGCGCGCCAACGAACTCGCCCGCCGCTGGCTGGAGACCTATGAGGCGCCGTATCTCGATCCGGGCATCGACGACGGGCTGAAGGACTACATCGCGACGAAGAAGGCGTCGATGGCTGACGCCTTCACCTGAAAGGAGCCCGAGTCAGGCGGGGCTAAAGTCGCCAACATCATCCACAAGGAAGTCTGGCGGAGCGCTTTCTCCGACCCGGACAAGAAGGGATGATTGCGCGGCGCCGGGCTGACGAGATAGCGGCCGCGCTTTCCGCTGACGGCCTCATCCTGCGCGGTGGCTTCAATTTCGCAACAAGCGAAACGCCGCCGCATGGCCCTTCAGTTGCCCCCGCCAAATCCGTGCTGTTGGTCGGGCAGGCGGGAGCGGCACCCTGGCCGCATTTCCTGCGCTGGCGCGACCGGCAACCGCAAACCATTGCTAATCCGCTCGACACATGGTCGCGCGAAGTGATCGGTGCGGTGGCGGAGAAATTCGGCGCGCGCGCCGTTTCGCCTTCGGACAGACCTTATCTGCCGTTCCAGCAATGGGCGATGCGAGCGGAGGGGCTGAGACCGTCGCCGCTGGGCATCCTGATGCATCCGCAGTACGGGCTCTGGCATGCCTATCGCGGCGCGTTGCTGTTCGAGGATGAGATCGCGCTTCCTGAACGTCGCGAAGCGATTCACCTTTGCGACGCCTGTGTCGCAAAACCTTGCCTGAAATCCTGTCCGGTCGATGCCTATTCCGCGGATGGTTTCGCTCATCAGGCTTGCCTGGCGCATGTGCGGGGATCGAAGGGCGAACCATGCCGCGGCGGCGGCTGCCTCGACCGCAACGCCTGTCCGTATGGCACGGCCCATCGCTATCCGCCTGAGGTTCAGGCCTTTCACATGACGGCGTTTGCCGGCCTGTAGCCGGGTCGAAAGCCCGCACAAAGTGTTGAACGGGATTGTCAGGGAACGGCTTGCCCTGACAATGCCTGCTTATATGTACACACGACAATCAACGGGGCGCGCCATGGCGAAGCAGGACATTGAGATAAAAACCGAGGACGGCGTAGCGAAAGCCGGGCTGTTCCGTTCGGCGACCGCTTCCCCGTCCAGGGCCGGTGTCATTCTCTATATGGACGCCTTCGGTCCGCGACCGGCGCTCGACGCAATGGCGGAGCGGCTGGCTGGCGAGGGCTGTGCGGTGCTGGTGCCGGATCTTTTCTATCGCAACGCACCCTACGGGCCGTTCGAGCCCAAGACCGCTTTCGTCGTCGAGGAGACCAAGGTCGCGCTGACGGCGTTGGTCCACGGCACGACACAGGACATGACCATCCGCGACAGCAGGGCGTTCCTCGACACGCTTACCGCTGGAGGTGTCACCGGACCGGTCGGTGTCGTCGGATACTGCATGGGCGGGGCGCGGGCTTTGAATGCGGCTGCAACCTATCCCGATCGCATCCTGGCGGCGGCAAGCTTCCATGGTGGCAATCTGGCCAGCGATGCCGCCGACAGTCCGCACCGCAAGGCTGCAATGATCAAGGCGCGGGTCTATGTCGGAACGTCTGGGGTGGACCGCAGCTTTCCGCCGGAGCAGTCGGCGCGACTGGCCGAGGCGCTGCGCGTGGCGGAGGTTGACCATTTGTTGGAGAACTATGCCAGCATGGCGCATGGCTGGTGCGTGTCGGATCACAGCGTCTTCAACGCGGCCGGCGCCGAACGTCATTGGAAGCGATTGACGACGCTGTTCGCCGAGACGCTGATCTAACGAGGCGTTGCCTGAAGTCGCAACGAACGGGTAGAGACTGCACGATTGGCGCGGCCCGTTAAAACATCGCCAGTCGAGCGGGAACGAACAGCCTGATGCAATCCTATGATGTCGTGGTGATCGGCGCCGGTGCGGCCGGAATGATGTGCGCCATCGAGGCCGGCAAGCGCGGCCGCTCGGTCCTGGTGCTCGATCACGCGGCAAAGCCCGGCGAGAAGATCCGCATCTCGGGCGGCGGCCGCTGCAATTTCACCAACATCCATGCGAGCCCGAAGAATTTCATCTCCGGCAATCCGCATTTCTGCATCTCGGCGCTGAGCCGCTACACGCAGCGCGATTTCATCGAGCTCGTCGAACGCCACGGCGTCGCCTATCACGAGAAGACGCTGGGACAGCTGTTTTGCGATGGCTCGGCGCGGCTGATCATCGACATGCTGGTCTCTGAAATGCAGGATAGCGGCGTGGAGCTGGCGCTGTCGACCGAGGTGAGGAACGTCAGCAAGGCCGCGGACGGTTTTGTGCTGACGCTCTCCACTGGCAGCGTCGCCTGCAATTCGCTGGTCGTTGCCTGTGGTGGCAAGTCGATCCCCAAAATGGGCGCGTCCGGTTTCGGCTACGAGCTTGCGGCGCAGTTCGGCCTGGCGGTGGTGGAAACACGGCCGGCGCTGGTGCCGCTTACCTTCGACGCAAGAACGCTGGAGCGGCTGGCGCCCTTGGCCGGCAATGCCGTCGATGCCGAAGTCGCCTGCGGCAAGACGCGGTTTTCGGAGGCGATGCTGTTTACGCATCGCGGCTTGAGCGGGCCTTCCATCCTGCAGATCTCGTCCTATTGGCGCGAGGGCGACGAGATCCGCATCGCCATGCTGCCGGGGAGGGATGTGGCGGAACTGCTGCGCGCCGCCCGGCGCGTCAACGGCAGGCAAGCGGTGCAGACGGTGCTTGCAAACCATTTGCCGAAGCGCCTTGCGCAAGCAGTCGCCGAGCGCAGTGGGATCGATGGCAATCTCGCTGATTTGACAGACCTGCAAATGAAAACCGTCGAAGCCGCCGTCAACGACTGGCGCATCAAGCCGGCCGGCTCCGAGGGTTACCGCACGGCGGAAGTGACGCTTGGCGGTGTCGATACCAACGGGCTCGATCAGAAGACGATGCAGGCGAAATCCGTGCCGGGGCTGTTTTTCATCGGCGAAGTCGTCGATGTCACGGGCTGGCTGGGCGGCTATAATTTTCAGTGGGCTTGGTCGTCCGGCTGGGCCTCGGGCCAGGTGTGCTGATATTCAGGTGAGGCCGGCCTGCAAACGACGGCTTTCTGTGCTTCCGGTGCTCGCGTACCAAAAGTACGCTCCGCTCCGGTTCTCGAAATCCATCGTTTTCGGCTCGGCCTGACCTGAATCTCAGCGCACCTGTTGCGCGTGCATCCGTCGCCTCGGAAAAAAATCTTTCCATAACCCCAAGGATTGGCCATTAGCCTTCGTCCAACAGGCAAATGATGGCGATGATGCTGGATGAAAGCGAAGCCTCCGACGCCGAATTAATCGGGCGGGCGAAGGGCGGAGACAGGGGCGCCTTCGGCAAATTGCTGGAGCGGCACTACGACTTCGTCTATCGCGCCGCCTATCGCTGGTGCGGAAAAAAGGCCGATGCCGAAGACATCGCCCAGGAGGTCTGTGTCCGTCTCGGCAAGGCGATCCGCGACTATCGCGGCGGCGGCGCGTTCACGACATGGCTCTATTCCGTGACGCTGAACGCGGCGCGCGACATGATGCGCAAGACCACGCGCGAAAACGTCAAGACCGAGGCTTTCGGCGCCTACAGCATGATTTCGGGAGAGGCCTCGGCCGAGCCCGAAGATCCGACTGAGGCGCTCTGGGCAGCGGTGCGGCAATTGCCGGACAAGCAGCGCGATGCAGTACTTCTGGTCTATGGCGAAGGTTTGAGCCACGCGGCCGCCGCCGAGGCGATGGCAATCTCGGAGACGACGGTTTCCTGGCACATCCATGAAGCGAAGAAACGGCTGAAGACGTTGATGCGTTCAGCCGGGGAAGTGTGACCATGGTCGACGACAACGAACTCAACAGGCTGCGCGACGCAGCAGTACCGGCGCCGGGCGAAAGCGCGAAGGCACGCGCCTTCGAAGCCGCCATGAGCGCCTATGATCAGGAAAATATTTCTGCCGTCACCCAAGGATCGGTCGGCGGGCTTCGTCTCACAGAGCGAGCACAAAAGCTCTGGAGCGAGATCATGCAAAAGAAACTCATCGCCACGCCGGCCATTGCCGGGCTCGTCGCCCTGCCGATCGCCGGATACGCCACCTTCCATATGCTGAGGGAACAGCCGTTGCCGTTCGGCGGCGACGAGAAGATCACCGAGACGCTGGCCGACAAGCCGGCAACCAGTGAGCCCGCCATCAATGCGCCGGACAAGGCAAAGCAGACGCCTGAAGGCGACAAGAAGGCCGACGCGGATGAACGAAGCCGCGTGATTATGTCGCTTACGCCGCCCGCGCCGCCGAAACCCGAATCGACCGTTGCTGTCGCCCCGGCGCAGCAGGATGCGCTGGGGCGCGGCGTGTTGGCCGAGCCCGCGCCGGTTGAGAGCCGCGAGTTCTCGCTTGACGGCACGGCTGCCCCGGCCGGCACCGCGCGGGTCGACCGCATGGCGGGTGCTGGTGAGTCCAAGTACCTGGCGCAGCCCTCGACCATGCCGGCCGACCAGATTGCGCCGCAGGAGCCAAACCGCGACCGCGTCGAGGATTTCAAGACCAATCCGGTGCATGCAGCGCTTCAGGATCCGGTCTCGACCTTCTCGATCGACGTCGACACGGCTTCCTATTCCTTCGTCCGCGGCTCGCTGAAGCAGGGCTACCTGCCGCAGGCCGATACGGTCCGCGTCGAGGAGATGGTCAATTACTTCCCCTATGACTGGAAGGGTCCGGACTCGGCTTCGACGCCGTTCAACTCGACCGTCAGGGTCATGCCGACGCCGTGGAACGGGCACACCAAGCTGATGCACGTCGCCATCAAGGGCTTCGACATCAAGCCGGTCGAGCAGCCCAAGGCCAATCTGGTGTTCCTGATCGACGTCTCGGGTTCGATGGATGAGCCGGACAAGCTGCCGCTGCTCAAGTCGGCTTTCCGGCTGCTGGTCAGCAAGCTCAAGGCGGACGACACCATCTCGATCGTCACCTATGCCGGTGACGCCGGCACCGTGCTGATGCCGACCAAGGTCACCGAGAAGGACAAGATCCTCAACGCCATCGACAATCTGCAGCCGGGCGGCTCGACGGCCGGCGAGGCGGGTATCAAGGAAGCCTACAAGCTTGCCCAGCAGTCCTTCGTCAAGGACGGCATCAACCGTGTGATGCTGGCCACGGACGGCGACTTCAATGTCGGCCAGACCGATGACGACGATCTGAAGCGACTGATCGAGCAGGAGCGCAAGACCGGCGTCTTCCTGTCGGTGTTCGGCTTTGGACGCGGCAATCTGAACGACCAGATGATGCAGACCATCGCCCAGAACGGCAACGGCACCGCCGCCTATATCGACACGCTGGCCGAGGCCGAGAAGGTTCTGGTCGAGGATGCCTCCTCGACGCTGTTCACCATCGCCAAGGACGTCAAGATCCAGGTCGAGTTCAATCCGGACAAGGTCTCGGAGTACCGGCTGATCGGCTATGAAACCCGCGCCTTGAACCGCGAGGACTTCAACAATGATCGCGTCGATGCCGGCGATATCGGCTCCGGTCATTCGGTGACCGCCATCTACGAGATCACGCCGAAGGGTAGTGGCGGCGAGCAGATGGATCCGCTGCGCTACGGCCAGGCAACGGTCAACAATGGCGGCGTCGCCAATGCCGACGAATATGCCTTTGTGAAAATCCGCTACAAGCTGCCGAACGAAGACGTCTCGAAGCTGATCACCACGCCGGTGACCTCGGCCAACGAGGTCGCGTCCTTCGACCAGGCCAGCACCGACCAGCGTTTCTCCGTCGCTGTCGCCGCCTTCGGCCAGAAGCTGCGCGACGAGGATGCGACCGCGAAGTTCGGCTACGACAAGATCATGGAGATTGCCACCGCCGCCCGAGGAGCCGACCCGTTTGGGTACAGGTCCGAGTTCCTTTCGCTTGTGCGCCTTGCCTCGGCGCTGGGCGGTAACCGGTAGTGGCAATACAGCCGGTTCCTTTCAGACGGGGGTCGTTCTGATACGGGGAACCGACTACGGGCGGGTGAGGCAGGCCGGCGGGGGAAACCCTGCCGGCCTTTTTTTCGGATCGATTGATCCGAAGCGCACAGATGATCCGCCTGATCGTTAAATTGCGCGGCTTTTCCGGAACGTCATCGCAATGCCCTGCTATTATTGCATGGGGTCGGGACTGGGCTTGGGGAGCCGGGAATTGCAGATATGAACATTGGAAACACGACGCCGGCGGTGAGACACACGCAGGCGTCGGGAACGCTGTCGCCAGAATCCAGGCGCATCATGGATGACGTCGACGCAGCCCGGAATACCGCAAAGTCGGCGCTGACCAATGACCGCTTTCGCGTCATGCTGGAGCAGATCGGCAATCCGCAGTCGTCGGGTGACCTGGTGACGATGAATGAAAGCGCCGACAGCACCGCCCTGGATTTCACGACGGCGCTATCGCGTTACGCTGAAAACAGCGAATAAGTTCGATATCAGGCTCGGCTGCGGCGGCGTTCGCGGCGGGCTTCGCTGGTCTCGGCGGTGTTTTCCGTCGCCACCTTGTTGCGCATCGGACCGATGCGCTCGACGATCCCCGCGACGGTCGGGCGTTCGGATTTGGTGTGCGCGTCGAGCGCCTTGCGCATGGCGGCAAGGTGCTGGAACGACGTGCCGCAGCAGCCACCGATGATCTTCGCGCCGCCATCCACCGCCAGCCGGACATAGTCGGCCATCAGCTCCGGCGTGCCGGAATAATGGATCTCGGTGCCACGAAATTCGGGAATGCCGCAATTGCCCTTGACGATCACCGTCGCTTCCGGCTTCGCCTCGGTCATGTCGAGCAGCGAGGCCAGGATGTCGGAGGCGCCGACACCGCAATTGGCGCCGACACCGAGCGGCGTCTCTGAAAGTCCGTCGACGACGCCGTGGATATCCCTGGGCAGCAGGCCCATCATGGTGCGGCCGGCAGTGTCGAACGAACCGGTATAGGTGTAGGGCAGGCCGACGCGGATGGCGGCCTCCGCCGCGGCGCGGATTTCGTCCGGCGCAGACATGGTCTCGATCCAGGCGACTTCGGCGCCACCTTCCTTGAGACCCTCGATCTGTTCGGCAAAAGCCTCGACCGCTTCGTCATAGGTCATGGCGCCGAGCGGCACCAGCAACTCGCCGGTCGGACCGACCGAGCCGGCGACGATGACTTTCCTGCCGGCCTTGTCGGCGACCGCGCGGGCAATCTCGGCGGCGCGCTTGTTCAGCGCATGCACGCGGTCCTGCGCATGGTGCAGCTTCAGCCGGTGGCGCGTGCCGCCGAACGAGTTGGTGAGAATGATATCGGCGCCAGCGTCGACGAAATTCTGGTGCAGGCTCGTGATGGTGTCGGGCGCTGCCTCGTTCAGCAACTCCGGCGCTTCGCCGGCCTCCAGACCCATGGCGAACAGATTGGTGCCGGTGGCGCCATCGGCGAGCAGCACGCCCTTTTCGGCCAGCAGAGCATCGATGGGATTGTTCGCGGTCATCGGATCGACTTTCAGATATTTGAATGGAATAAGGATATAAAGAAGTCTTTATGTCCAGTCAATGTGTTTGCGACCTGCAATTGCCGCGCGGCGCACCTTTCCGGGGCGTTGGGGATCAGGCAGAACCCGATGGAAATGACGCGCCGGCCAGATTGCGCGCGTAGGCGGCGGCCTCATGCGGGTTGATGTCGGCGGCCCGGATCAGATTGTCGAAATGCTGGGTCAGCGCCTGGACCGGCTGGGTGGCGTTCAGCACGACATACATGTCGCCGACATAGATGGCGGCGCGATAAGGGCCGAAGATGGTCAGCGGGATGGAATAGCGCATGCGGCCGTCATAGAGGAACAGGCGGAAGGTGGGGTAGAGATCGTCAAGCAGCGTCGCCATATGGGCAAGCTGCTGCCGGCGGTCAGCCTCGGGAAAGCGGTCCCAGACGCCCAGGCCGCGGGCGAAAATCTCCAGCGTGTGGCGCGGCATGCAGACTTCCATATCGGTCTCAGGGCGCCGGTTGTACTCGATGCGGTACTGCGTCTCGCTGGCCTGCGCCAGACGGCTGCGGTTGGTGATATTGGCTTCGTAGTCGACCAGCTGGCGTGTGCGCAGGAGATCGGGAATGCCGGCCGGCACATAGCGGATCTTGGTGCCTGCGGCCTCGGCGAACCATTTGGCGAGCAGCGTGCGGTCGAAGCCGTCGGGCGCCTCTTCGATCTCCAGGCTTTCGCGGATTTCGCCGGTGACGCCTTCGTCCTGGGAGAGGCCGAGCAGCCAGTCCAGCGAGATCTTGAATTCGGCGGCGATGTTGAGCAGCGTTTCGGCGCGTGGCAGGCGCGTCGAGGCGCCGGACATCAGTTGCGACAGAGCCGACCGGTCGATGCCGACTGCTGACGCGAAAGCCGACTGGTTGAGATCGGACCTTGTCAGGAGCAGCTTCAGGCGCTCCCGGAAGATTGCCGAAAGGTCCCGTTTGTCCACTGTTCGTTCTCCGCGCTCTCTTAGGAAAAATTTGCGCCCGATCCGTCGGATCAGCACTTCCAGCGTAAATGAATCCGTAGGGTTGTTTACAATGTATAACATCTGCGGTCGAAATCGCGCAATCGCAACATTTTGTACACTTTGTCTCGTTGAGCGGAATTGCTTCTCCTGACACTATGCTGTCAGGAACCAATTCCGTCGACTGAGGGACAGTGGTCGATAGCATGACAGGCAAGCGCATCAAGCGACGCGACGCAGCGGCCATCGAGTGGCCGACCGTGCTCCTCGCTTTCTTCTGTTACGGAATGTGGCTCGCTGCCGGGCTCCTGCTCTGGCCCTCTTATCCGATCCCGGCACTTCTTCTCCTCGGCTTCATCCTGGCCTTGCAGTCGTCGATCATGCACGAAGTGCTGCATGGCCATCCGACGCGCAGCGCGCTCATCAACGAAGCCTTCGTCTTCCTGCCGATCGGCCTGGTCTGGCCGTTCCGTCGCTTCAAGACGCTTCATTTGCGCCACCACGCCGACGAGCGCCTGACCGATCCCCTCGACGATCCCGAGAGCTATTACCAGGCGTTGTGGATGCATGACGATCTGCCGCCGACGATGAAATTCCTGCTCAAGATCAACAACACCATGGCCGGCCGTTTCTTCCTCGGCCCCTGGCTGTCCTGCATCGGTTTCTTCGTCGACGATGCCAAGCATGTGATTGCCGGCGACAAGGTGATCGGCAAGGCATGGCTGCTGCATGCGATCGGCCTCGCCATCGTAGTGCCGATCGTGCAGTTCGGCTTCGGCATTCCCGTATGGCTCTACATTCTGGTGCCGGTCTGGCTCGGCCAGTCGCTGATCGCGGTCCGGACTTTCGCCGAACATCAGTGGTCCGAGCACCCTGAAGGACGCACGGTGATCATCGAGCGCTCGCCGCTGTCGTTCCTGTTCCTCAACAACAATCTGCACTTCGTTCACCACAAGACCCCGACCGTTGCCTGGTACAGGCTGCCAAAACTGTTTGCCGACCGCCGCGACGAGTGGCTGCGGATGAACAATGGCTACGCCTATCCGAACTATTTCGCACTGATCAAAGCCTACGCATTCAAGGCCAAGGAGCCGATCGTGCACCCGGTGCTGCGCCGCCAGCCCGAGCCGGGCAGGGCGTTCAAGCCGCGCATCAGGGCGCGCAGCATCAGCGGGCTTGGCAGCGCGCCGGTTCCGGCCGAGCCGCCGAAGGAATAATCCCGGACATCCCGGTGTCGGCCAATTCTGATTGGACGCCGCGTTTTTGCGATCCTTTCCCGAGCCATGATGATTGAGTGTCGGCATGAGTGAATTGATTGCGGCATTGCCGATGTATGACTGGCCCGAAGTGCGCGGCGAGGTCGACGCGCAATGGGCAGCGTTGCGCGAGGCTTTTCGGCACAAGGGCGTCGATGCGCCGCAGACAATCGTGCGCCGCAATGGCGACCTGCCGCCGGTGCCGGACGGCATCCACGACGCCCAGGGCAGACTGATCGCGCCCGATCCGGCGACACTGCCGCCGAACGAACTCGACCATCACCAGCTTTGGCTCCATCCGGCGCTGCTGTTCGCGCAGACCTGCTGGGGGCCGATGGAACTTGGCCTGAACAAGCATGTGCAGGTGGTCGGCCAGCCGAGCTACGACGCTTACGAAGGCGGCCAGGGCGAACTCTATTCCAGCGCGCTGGTGATGCGCACGGCCGAGGGATCGGAAGTTCGCTCGCCCGCGGATGGCAAAGCCTTGCTGCCGCTCGATCTGATGCGTGGCAAGCGTTTTACCTACAACAGCCTCGATTCGATGTCGGGCATCATCGCGCTGACGCGCGACCTGCAGGCCGCCGGCGAAAGCCTGGATATCTTTTCCTCGCGCAGCGAAAGCGGTGGCCATCGCCGCTCGATCATCGCGGTCGCCGGGGGCAAGGCGGATATAGCTGCCATCGACTGTGAGAGCTGGGCGCTGGCGCAGCGTTTCGAGCCTGCGGCAAACGCCGTGAAGGTCGTCGGCTGGACGGCAAGGCGCAAAGGCCTGCCCTACATCACCGCCAGGACGACGCCGGAAAAGACGCTCAAGGCTCTGCGCGAGGCGCTTGCCGGATCAGCCGAGCAGCCTCGCATCCAACGGGTAGGTTGAAAGCTGCTCGTTACCGGTCTCGGTGATCAGGATCTGTTCCTCGATCTTGACGCCCTCATGGCCGCCGAGACGGCCGATATAGCTTTCCACGCACAGCACCATTCCCGGCTCCAGCACGCCATCGGGCGTGTCCGGCGTCCAGTCGCTGGCATGTGGCAGGGTTGGATACTCGTCGGCCAACCCGACGCCATGATAGAGCACGCCGTAGCGCGCCGGGAAGCAATCTCCCGGCGGCACCACGGACCGTTCGACCAGGTCGCGGAAGGAAATGCCGGGCTGCATTAGTTGCGTGTTGTGGGCGATCTGGTCGGCGGCCATGCGGAACAGATCGCGCTGCTCGTTCGACGGCTTGGCGTCACCGCACAGCCAGGTGCGCGAGAGATCGGCGCAGAAGCCGTAGGGACCGATCAGGTCGGTGTCGAAGGCGACGAGGTCGCCTGCTTCGATCACGCGCGATGAGCATTCCTGGAACCACGGATTGGTGCGCGGCCCTGAGGCAAGCAGCCGCGTCTCGATCCATTCGCCGCCGCGCGCAATGTTGCCGCGGTGGAGTTCGGCCCACAATTCGTTTTCGGAAATGCCCGGCGTCAGCGCCTTCTCCATTTCACCCATCGCCGCTTCGCAAGCGACGATTGCGCGGCGCATGGCGAGGATCTCGTCCGGCGATTTGATCAGCCGCGCATTTTCCATCACCGCTTCGCCATTGCCGATCGAAATGCCGAGCCGGGCGAGTTCCTCGACGCCTTCCGGGTTGATGTGGTCGACCGCAATGCGGCTGTTGCCGCCGCCATGCTCCTTGACCAGATCGGCGATGCCGGCCGCCCAGCGGCGGACTTTGTGCTCGGTCAGCTCACCGCCATAGAGGTACATCCACGACACTGCCGGCCGCACCTCGTCGACGACGCCGGAATGATCGGACAGATGCTCGCAGGAGAAATAGTCGAACAGCACCACGGGTCCCTCAGTGGCGACGAAGCAGTGGCGGGTCGGATTGTGCGCGACCCACAGCTGCATGTTGGTCGAATCGGTGGCGTAGCGGATGTTGATCGGGTCGTAGAGCAGCGCGCCGGCGTAGTTTCGGCGCCTCAGTTCGGCGCGGAGGCGCTCGAGCCGGTATTTGCGCATCGCGGCAAGATCGGGCGCGGCGATGCCTGCCGTTTGCCATTCGGCTTCAGCCAGCGCGCCATAGCCCAGCAGATGCTGGTTCAGCGACGCCGCCTTCTGGCGCGATGTTTCGCGCAAGGCTTCGACGGAGCCGGGCTCGAACGGCATGATCTTGCGATGACGACCGAACCCTTGTTTCTCCACCCGACGCCTCCTGCCGACTTACTGTGGCGCTGCGCCCGCGGCCGCTTTCTTCAGCCGCGTGACCGTCAGCGTGCGGGTGGGCGGCTCGCTGTCGAACAGCATCGGAACGACCAACTGCTGCGGCGAGCCGTCAGCGACATAGCCGGCCTCGCTCAAGGCCCGCAGGATGCCCTCGGGAGGTTCCTTGTCATTGGCCGTCACGAGCACCGCCGGCTCGATCAGCAAATGGCCGAAGTCCGGCATCTCGTCGTCGAGCACGACCAGATCGGGATCGACAAGACGCAGATTTCCCACCCAGTGCCAGCTTGATATCGCCGTGCGAACCGGACCGTTTGCCGTCAGCTGGCCATAGAGCGACTGGTAGTCGACACGCACGATGCTGCCGCGGCTGTCGCCGCCATTGAGGTGCGTGTACCAGGTCACCGGCAGCACGAGGATGGCAAGCGTTGCGCCTACAAAGACGACGACGTCCTGCACCTTCCTTCCCTTGTCGCCTCTGGCATCCATCCGCAAGGCCAGCGCGACCGGCAGCAACACAAGGATGGGAAGCATCCAGCGATCGCGAAATTGCGTCGTCCCGCTCGCCAGGACGAGCACGATGGTCATCGCCAGGGCAAAAGCGATGGTGCGCCACACCAGTTTCTCGGTCCATGGCGCCGGTTGCAGCGCGGGCGCTGGCTTTTTCCATGCGATGAGCAAAGCCGCGACGAATATGCCGGCCGGCAACACGGCGAAATACAGGATAGCCTTGCCCAGTCCGCGCATTCCGTAGAATGCGGTTTGTATGGCGCTTTCTCCTCTGCCCATGCCGAAGCCGCCGCTGTGCGACAGCAACTGGTCGGTGTAGGTCAGGTTCCAGTAGAGCGTCGGCAGGCAAAGCAGCACCGCCACGACAAGGCTGATCGAAAACCGGCGGTTGAGGATGACGCCGCGCGTTTCGCGCAGCGACAGGGTGGACAGCATCAGCGCGCCGAGAAAGATCGCGTTGTTGTATTTCGACAGGATGGCGGCGGCCATCGCCACGCCAAACAGCACATAGGTGGCCAGCGAACGCCGCTGCACCAGTTCGACGAGCGCAAGAAACAGCACCGCTGAAAAACAGAAAGCGGCGATCGAGTGAGTGAGGGCGTGCTGCATCTCCCACACCATCTGCGGAAACAACAGCAGGCCGAACAATGCGGCGGCGCCAGCGCGGCTGGAATAGCCCAGGCGGCGGACAGCGATGAAAACCGACGCCAGCGCCGCTCCGATCAGCAGGTACTTCACGATCTTGAGCGCGAGGATGTTCGTTCCGACCACGGCGGCGACGAGGCGGGCAAGCCAGGTGTAGAGCGGCGGCTGCGAGCCGCCATAGCCAGCCCAGAGGTAGTGCATGTACATCAGCTGTTCGGAATCGTCGACGCCGACACCGGTTCCCACGACATGGGACAGCAGCGCCATCACCACGATCTGGACGACGCAATAGACCGCGACGCAGACCAGTGCGGCGTTGAAGGGACCGACCTTGCCTTCGCAGAGCCAGTCCGTCCATTTCTCTAGATACTGCAAGGGGATCGTCTTCTCATTGAGGGAAAATGCCTGCGGCCAACTGCCGAAGGCCCCTTACACGATCTCACGCTCCCTGTCGCCTTTTCAGGTCCGCATCTTCTCGCCGCTGGGGTCGAAGGGCGCCTCGACATTGATGCGCGCCGGACGCCGGTGGCCGAGGATCTCGATCTCGAACAGTCCGGCACTTTCGTCCTCGGCGAGTGCCGCCGGCACATAGCCCTGCGCCATCGACTTCTGCACATAGTGCGCATAACCGCCCGAGGTGACCCAGCCGACCACGCGCCAGTCGCGGTCGACGATGCCGCGCACGGCGGAAGCTCCTTCGGCAGCCTTTGAGCCACGCACGTCCTTGCCTGCCGTATCGAAGCGTGGCGCGCCATAGCCATGCGGCTTTTCCACCGTGCCATAGTCCTTGCCGACCTTGGCCCAGATCGGCTCGTCGCCCATGACATCGGCGTCGGCCGCATCGACGATGAAGGAGACACGGCGCAGTTTCGGCCCTTCCGCCTGTTCCTTGGCGGCGGCTTCGCGGCCGATGAAGTCGTTCTTCTCCAGCTTGATGAAACGGTCCATCGCGCCTTCGAACGGGCCGTAGATCGGGCGCAACTCGCGGTACCAGGTCGGGAAGTTCTTCTCCAGGCGCATGGAGAGCAAAGCGCGCATGCCGAAATCGACGAGGCCGAACTCCTCGCCGGCGTCCTTGATCGCCTTGTAGACCAGACGCTCATAGGCCGGCGCCATCCAGATTTCATAGCCGAGATCGCCGGTATAGGTGATGCGGTTGACCATGCAGGGCGCGCCGCCGACCGCCATTTCGCGGAAATCCATGAAGCGAAACGCCTTGGTCGAGATGTCGACATCGACCAGCTTCTGCAAGAGGTCGCGCGATTTCGGACCGGCGATCGACAGGCCGACGAGCGTCTGATCGAAGCGGTGGATGCGCACCGAACCATCCTTCGGCAGATGCTTCTCGAACCAGCGCATGTGGTACTTCTGCGCGGCGGACGAACCCCAGATCATAAATCTGTCTTCGCCTGCCTTGGCGATGGTGAAGTCGCCGATCAGCTTGCCGAATTCGTTGATCATCGGCGTCAGCACGATGCGGCCGATCTTCGGCATGCGGTTGGTCATCAGCCGGTTGAGGAAATCCTCAGCCGCAGGTCCCGACACTTCGTATTTGGCGAAGTTGGCGATTTCGGTGACGCCGACGCGTTCGCGCGTGGCGCGCACTTCCTCGCCGATAGGACCGAAATCGTTTGAGCGGTGGAAGGAGACGACGTCCTTCGGCTCCTTGCCCTTCGGCGCGAACCACAGCGGGGTCTCCAGGCCCCAGCTATCGCCCATGACGGCGTTGTTGGCGAGCATCGTGTCATAGAGCGGGGTGGTTTGTGCAGGGCGCGCAGCCGGCAGCTCTTCATTGGGGAAGCGGATGGAGAAGCGGCGCGAATAGTTTTCGCGCACCTTTGCGTTGGTGTAGCGCAGGCCGGCCCACTCGCCGAAGCGGGCGACATCCATGCCCCAGACGTCGAAGCCGGGATCGCCATGCACCATCCAGTTGGACAGCGCGAGGCCGACGCCGCCGCCCTGGCTGAAGCCGGCCATGACGGCGCAGGCGCACCAGAAATTGGTCAGGCCCTGCACCGGCCCGACCAGCGGATTTCCGTCGAGCGCGAAGGTGAAGGGGCCGTTGATGATCTGCTTGATGCCGGCTTTCTCGATGCCGGGGAAATGCTTGAAGCCGATCTCCAGCGACGGCGCGATGCGGTCGAGGTCGGGCGGCAGCAGTTCATGGCCGAAATCCCACGGCGTGTTGACCGGCGACCATGGCTTGCAGGCCTTTTCATAGGTGCCGAGCAGGATGCCGTTGCGCTCTTGTCGGGTGTAGATCTCGCCCTTGAAGTCAAGCACGCCGATCATCTCGCGGCCGGTCGATTTGTTGAACTCTTCGACCTCGGGCATCGGCTCGGTGAGCAGGTACATGTGCTCCATGGCCAGCACCGGCAGTTCGACGCCGACCATGCGGCCGATCTCGCGCGCCCACAGGCCGCCGCAGTTGACGACATGCTCGGCGTGGACGGTGCCCTGTTCGGTGACGACGTTCCAGGTGCCGTCAACTTCCTGCGTCAGTTCGACGACGCGGTTGCGCAGCACGATCTCGGCGCCCAGCTTCTTGGCCGCTTTGGAGTAGGCGATCGTCGTGCCGGAGGGATCGAGATGGCCTTCGACCGGATCCCACATGGCGCCGACGAAATTGGTCTCGTCCATCAGCGGGAACATCGCCTTGGCTTCGGAGGGCGTGATCAGTTCGGTGTCCATGCCGAGATAGCGGCCCTTGGCGTGGGCCAGGCGCAGAAAATCCATGCGCTCGGGCGTATCGGCCATCATCACGCCGCCGGTCAGATGCAGCGAGCAGGACTGGCCGGAGATTTCCTCGATCTCCTTGTAGAGCTGCACCGTATAGGCCTGCAGCTTGGCGACGTTGGGATCGCCGTTCAGCGTGTGGAAGCCGCCGGCTGCGTGCCAGGACGAGCCGGAGGTGAGCTCGGACCGCTCGATCAGCATGATGTCGGTCCAGCCGGCCTTGGCCAGGTGATAGAGCACCGAGCAGCCAACGACGCCGCCGCCAATGACAACCGCTTTTACATGAGATTTCATGAGAGATAGGTCCGTTTTTTAAGAGATTGAATCGAATGGGCGGGGCGTGAAAACAAAGCGGAGATCGGCCGCAGCGACGTTCTCGGCCAACCTGCCATCAAGCGCGGCAAGGATGGTTTCGCAGACGGAAGCGCGATGGTTCAGGACGTCATGGTTCCAAACACGCAGGATCGAATAGCCTTGCGCGCGCATGAAATCGTCACGGCGACAGTCATAGGAGCTGCCGGCGTGTTGATGGCCGTCGATTTCCACGACAAGCCATTTTTCGCGGCAGGCGAAGTCTGCAAAGTATGGTCGGATAGAGAACTGTCGCGTGAATTTGTAGCCGCCAAGTTTGCGGGCTTTCAACTCAAGCCAAAGCAGAGCTTCGGCCTGATTGTCACCTTGTCTAAGTTTTCTGGCTCGCAGGGTAGTGCCATTGTTGCGGCGACTGCGGGTTTGACCAGCGCCTTCCCCCACTCCGTCGCCGCTTCCCGGCGCCACCTCTCCCCCCTCCGGAGGGAGAGGAAGGGAGCCAGCCCGCATAACTTCGCGCCTTTCCTCTCCCCCGTCGATCGGGGGAGAGGTGTCGCGCGCAGCTCGACGGAGTGGGGGGCGACGGTTCATCAGATCCATACGAAAAATAACTTAATCAAAATTATTTATCAAAAAAAGGTGG
>NZ_JAMYVB010000027.1:0-62176 GCF_040323635.1 Mesorhizobium sp. M0037
CACCGCGCAACCGCCGCCAACGCACAGCGCACGGGCACTGCGCGCTTTGCTCGCGTGGCCCCCATGGGTCGACCCGCGTCGTGCTGCGCTCGACACCTCTCCCCCGATCGACGGGGGAGAGGAAAGGCCCCCTTCCGCAACTGCTGCGGGACGGGCGGGGCAAGCGCAAGCTTTCGCGGTTGGCTCGATATCAGGAACCGGTCGTCCGCACTCTTGCCTCACCCGCCCCCACGCGGCATAGATCGGCGATGACAAGCGAACTCTACTGCCCGCGCCGCTCGGTGCTTTACGTCCCGGCCTCCAACGACAAGGCGCTGGCCAAGATCGCGACGCTGGCCTGCGACGCCGTGATCATCGACCTCGAAGACGCCGTCGCGCCCGCCGACAAGATTGCGGCGCGGGACAAACTGGCCGGCATCTTCGCCAGCCGGCCAGTTGCCAATCACCATGGGCGGCGTTGCGAGATGATCGTGCGCGTCAACGCGCTGTCCAGCGAATGGGGCACTGAAGACCTGCTCGCCGCGGCAAAATTGGAGCCCGACGGCATCCTGTTGTCCAAAGTCGCCACGCCGCGCGACATTCTGGAAGTCGGCGACGTGCTCGACGATAATTTTGCCCCCGACAGCGTCAAGCTCTGGGCGATGATCGAGACGCCCAAGGCGATGCTCAACATCGGCGCCATCGCCGAACTCGGCCGCGACCCGGCCTCGCGCTTAGTTTGTTTCGTTGCCGGAACGAACGATCTGGTCAAGGAAACCGGCATTCTGGCGACGCCCGACCGCCGCTATCTTGTGCCCTGGCTGATGCAGATGGTGCTGGCGGCGCGGGCCGGCAGCATCGACATGCTCGACGGCGTCTCCAACGATTTTCGCGACCTCGACGCGTTTGCGCGCGAATGCACGGAAGCCGCTGCCATGGGGTTCGATGGCAAGACGCTGATCCACCCCGCCCAGATCGAAACCACCAACCGCGCCTTTGCGCCCGCGCCCGAAGCTCTCGCCGAGGCGCATGCGGTGAAGGATGCCTTCGCCTTGCCGGAAAATGCCGGCAAGGGCGTGATTGCTCTGAACGGCAGGATGGTCGAGCGGCTGCATCTGGCGCAGGCCGAGAAATTGCTGGCGAAGGCCGCCGCCATCGGCGCATGATTGCCTAAGCCGGCTTCGGAATACCCCGCCCTACAAGACAGAACTTACGACAGGACCTGACCCATGAGACTCTACCGCTTTCTGTCCGCCCCCGATGATTCCACCTTCTGTCACAAGGTAACCGCGGCGCTGAACAAGGGCTGGCATTTGTACGGCTCGCCGACCTACGCCTATGACAAGAAGACCAAATCGATGCGCTGCGGCCAGGCGGTGGTGAAGGATATCGACGGCCAGGAATACGGGCCGGATACCAAGCTGAGCGACTGGTAGGCTTTGCCAGGCACGGACGCAGGCTGTGTCGAGATTCAGGTCAGGCCGAGCCGAGAACAGTGGTTTCCGAGAACCGGAGCGGAGCGTACTTAAAGTACGCGAGCACCGGAAGCGCAGGAAGCTGCCGTTCGCAGGCCGGCTTCACCTGAATATCGGCGCAGCCTCACTCCGCCGCCTCTTCGATTTTCTCCATATCATCATCCGACAGGCCGAAATGGTGGCCGATCTCGTGGATCAGCACGTGGGTGACGATGTCGCCCAGCGTCTCTTCGTTCTCGGCCCAGTAGTCGAGGATGGCGCGGCGGTAGAGGGTGATGCGGTTCGGGCCTTCGCCGGTCTGCGGGTTCCAGCGCTCGGCGATGCCGCGGCCCTCGAACAGGCCAAGCAGATCGAACGGCGTCTCCAGCGACAGATCGTCCATGATCTCGTCGGTCGGGAATTCGGCGATCATGATGACGATCTCGCCGGTCAGCTTGCGGAAATCGTCGGGCAGATGCGCGTACGCCTCCAGCGCCAGAAACTCCATCTCCTCGATCGAGGGCGAGAGTTCATCGTGCCAGGTGCGGGTCTTGTAGATGCGGGCCATGCTTTGTCCTTTGATCCCGGCATATAGGCTTTCCCTCCGGACTCGGCAAATGGACGGGTACCTGGCCGATGACTGTTTCTTTGCGCCGAATGGCTGCGACCAAAGTCCAAGGTTGGCCTCGCCACCTTTGATCAAGGAATAAATTCCTTCTGACTCCGCTTGACTCTTTCGGCACCCTCTGGAATCTATAGGAACATAACAGGAACAATTATGAGAGAAATTGACCGTCATGGCGACATCAGCCGTGGCGCGGGAGACTGTTTTTGCCCTGCGCCGCCAGATCGCGAAGATCGAGGGAACGCTGCCCGAGCGCCTGGCCGTGCCGGCCGGCGAGCGACCTCGTGCGCGTGCTGAGGGCTGTCTCCACGCCGCGCCTGAACCCGATTCCGATGTTACCATCATCCGGCGCGGGCTTGCCGCAGCTTCGCCGGATGCTTTCCTGGCCACCGGCATCGAACGCCTCGATGCGGCCCTCAGCGGCGGCCTTCCGAAAGCTGCCTTGAGCGAAATCCATGGCCTTGAGACCCGCAATGCCGGGGCCGTCGCAGGCTTTGTGCTGTCGCTTGTCAGCCTGATCCTCAAGGGCCAGCCCTTGCCCGTGCTGTGGATCGGCACGTCGGAGATTTTTCGCGAGGCCGGCTTTCCCTATGCCAGGGGATTGCAGGGCATGTTCGGTATCGCACCGGAGCAGTTGCTGTTTTCCGAGGCGCCGAAACTCACCGATGCGCTGTGGGTAGCCGAGGAGGCCGCCAAGATGACGGCGCTCGCCGCAATCATCCTCGAAATCCGTGGCAGCCCGCAGCGGCTCGACCTCACCGCGACGCGCCGGCTGCACGCGCGCGCCCAAAACGCCGGCCGGCCGGTATTCCTGCTGCGCCAGGCCGGCGAAGCCGAGCCGACCGCCGCCCCGGTGCGCCTCATCGTGTCGGCTGCACCAGCGACATCGCGCCGGACGATCGCCGGGCCGCTTGCCGGGTCGATCGGCCACCCTGCCTTCACCGTCAGCATCGGCAAGAGCCGCACCGCTCTGCCTGGACAATTCACACTGGAGTGGAACCCCGATGAACACGCATTCGAAGAAAGAAAGCCCCGCGAAAAACGGCCAGAGAATTCTGTCGCTGTGGTTCCCGCATCTGGCGGCCGAACGGATCCTGCGCCAGCGCCTGGGACGGTCGTGGCGTTCCCGGCCTTCGGATCATTTCCCGCTCGTGATCAGCCATCGCGACCGCAACGCCCAGCGCATATCGGCCCTCGACGAGCGGGCTGAGGCGCTGCATCTGAAGCCTGGCATGGGCATTGCCGACGCCCGTGCCATGCATCCCTCGATCGACATTGTCGAGGCCGATCCGGAGGCCGACCGCCGGCTGCTCGAAGGCCTCGCCGACTGGTGCGACCGCTATACGCCGCTGGTGGCGCTTGACGGCGTCGACGGGCTTTATCTCGACGTCACCGGCTGTACCCACCTGTTCGGCGGCGAGCGCGCCATGCTGGACGACATCCTTGCGCGGTTTTTCCAGCAGGGTTTCGATGTCCGCGCCGGGTTGGCCGCGACGCCGGGTGCAGCCTGGGCGGCAGCGCGCTTTTGCGGCGACCGCATCGTTGTCTCCGGCGAGGAGGAAGCGCTGCTCGCCCCCTTGCCGCTGGCCGCACTGCGCATCGAGGCCGATATCCGCGCCAGCCTGGAAAGCGTCGGTCTGCGCACCGCCGGCGCGGTCATGGCAGCGCCGCGAGCGCCGCTCGCCCGCCGTTTCGGCGCGACCTTGCTGTTGCGTCTTGACCAGGCGCTCGGCCGCCTCGACGAGGCGGTATCGCCGCGCCTGCCGGTGGCCTCGCTTTCGGTCGAACGCCACCTGGCCGAGCCGGTCGTGCTGACCGCCGAGATCGAACGGCTGGTGCTCTTGCTGGCGGTGACGCTGAAGGCCGATCTCGAACGCCGCGGCGAGGGCGCAAGGATGCTGGCGCTGCTGTTGTTTCGCGTCGACGGCGCCGTCAGCCGCATCGCTGTCGGCACCTCGCGTCCGCTGCGCGAACCGAAGCTGATCCAGCGCCTGTTCCATGAGCGGCTGGCCGCGCTCGAACAGGACATCGATGCCGGCTACGGCTTCGACCTGGTTCGGCTTTCGGTGCTGGCGGCCGCCGGCTTCGACATGCAGCAGGCCGATTTGACCGGCGAGGCCGAGGATGACGGCGCCGACATGGCACTCTTTGCCGACCGCATCCGCGCCAGGCTCGGCGACAGTGCGGTGCTGAAACCGGTCGCCCTCGAGAGCCATCTGCCGGAGCGCGCCATCGCCACCATCCCGTTCTCGGAAGCGCCACAACGCAAAACACCGCTCAGGAAGCCGGGCTCGAAAGACGCGCCGCGCGCAACCATCTTCCCGCCGGAACGGCCGATCCGGCTGTTCCGTTCGCCCGAGCCGATCGAGGTGCCGGCCACCGAAATGCCTGAGGGTCCGCCGATGAATTTCCGCTGGCGCCGCGCGCTCTACCGGGTCGCGCGCGCCGAGGGGCCGGAACGCATCGCGCCGGAATGGTGGCGTGAAACGTCAAGCGATCCGCTCACATCGACGCGTGACTATTTCCGGATCGAGGATGCCGACGGCCGCCGCTACTGGCTCTACCGGCAAGGCCTCTATGGCAACCCGCAGGTGCCGCCGCGCTGGTTCATGCATGGGGTCTTCGCATGAACGCGCTGACCGTCATCCCCTATGCGGAATTCGGCATCCAGTCGAACTTCTCCTTCCTGCGCGGCGCCTCCAAGCCGGAGGAGCTGGTGGTGGCGGCCAAATTCCTCGGCTTTTCCTCGATCGGACTGGCAGACCGCAACACGGTGGCCGGCGTCGTGCGCGCCTGGCAGCAGGCCAAGGTCGAGAAGCTCGCCTATCACCCCGGTTGCCGCCTGGTGTTCGGCGACGGCACGCCGGACATTCTCGCCTATCCGCAGAACCGCAAGGGCTGGGGCCATCTCTGCCGCATGCTGACGCAAGCCAATTTGCGCGATGAAAACGAGAAGGGCGCGACCCTTCTCCAGCGCAGCGACCTGCTCGAATGGGGCGACCTGCTGTCGCTGGCGGTGCTGCCGGATCTCTCGGCGAATGCCGACGATCCCCTGGCATTGGTCCGTCAACTGAAAGACCGTTTCGGCGCTAATTTGCGGCTAGGCATGGCGCCGGATTATCGCGGCAATGACCGTTTCCGCATCGAGCAGGCGGCGGGCATGGCGGACATCGTCGGCGTGCCGCTGATGGCGACCAACGACGTGCTTTATCACAGCGCCGAGCGCCGCTCGCTGCAAGATGTGCTCACCGCCATCCGCCTCAATTTGCCGGTCGCCGAGGTCGGGGTGGAGCTGACGGCCAACGCCGAGCGCCATCTGAAGCCGCCGCTGGAAATGGCCCGTCTCTTCCGCCCCCATCCACGGGCGCTGGCCGAGACGCTGCGCTTTGCCGGCGAACTGACCTTCTCGCTCAGCGACCTCCAGTACAATTATCCCGACGAGCCGACGCAATCAGGGCTTGGGCCGCAGGCCGAGCTAGAGCGTCTGGCCAGGGAGGGGGCCGCCACGCGCTATCCGGCGGGCGTCCCCGCTTCCGTCTTGCAGCGCATCAGTGAGGAGCTCGCTCTGATCGAGCGTCTGAATTATGCGCGCTATTTCCTGACCGTTTACGACATCGTCCAGTTCGCCCGCAATGAGGGCATTCTGTGCCAGGGCAGAGGCTCGGCCGCCAACTCGATCGTTTGCTACTGCATCGGCATCACCGAGGTCGGCCCCGAGCGCATCGACACGTTGTTCGAGCGCTTCATTTCCGAGGAACGCAACGAGCCGCCCGACATCGACGTCGACTTCGAGCATGAGCGGCGTGAGGAGGTGATCCAGTACATCTACTCCAAATACAGCGCCAAGCGCACCGCGCTGGCGGCCGCCGTCATCAGCTATCGCGGCCGCTCGGCGCTGCGCGAGGTGGCCAAGGCCATGGGCCTGTCGGACGATGTCCGCAGTGCGCTCTCCAGTTCGATCTGGGGCTGGTCGACCTCGGAGCTCGGCGAGAAGGAGGCCCATGCCGGCGGCCTCGACCGCAACGAGACCTCGACCAGGCATGTGATCGCCCACGCCAACGAGATCATGGGCTTTCCCCGGCATCTGTCGCAGCATGTCGGCGGCTTCGTCATTACCCGCGACCGGCTCGACGAGATCGTCCCCATCGTCAAGACGGCGATGGAGGCGCGCAAGATGGTCGAGTGGGATAAGGACGATCTCGACGCGGTGAAGATCCTGAAGGTGGATATTCTAGCGCTTGGCATGCTGACCTGCCTGAAGCGCGCCTTCACCTTGCTCACCGACCATTATCCGAAGGCCCGGGATGATTACGGCCGACCCTATGTGCTGGCCACCCTGCCGCCGGAAGAGAACAACGTGTACGACATGATCTGCCGCGCCGACACGCTCGGCGTCTTCCAGATCGAATCGCGCGCGCAGATGTCGATGCTGCCGCGTCTAAGCCCGCGCGAATTCTACGACCTGGTCATCGAGGTGGCGATCGTGCGGCCCGGCCCGATCCAGGGCGACATGGTGCACCCCTATCTGCGCCGTCGGCAGGGCAAGGAAGCGGCTGAATATCAAAAGCCAGAGCTGGAGGCTATTCTCAAGAAGACACTCGGCGTGCCGCTGTTTCAGGAACAGGCGATGAATATTGCAATCGTCGCCGGTGGTTTCAAACCCGGCGAAGCCGACGAACTACGCCGCGCCATGGCCACCTTCAAGCGCACCGGCACCATCGGCAATTACCGCCAGCGCATGATCGACGGCATGGTCGGCAAGGGATACACCAAGGACTTCGCCGAGCGCTGCTTCAAGCAGATCGAAGGCTTCGGCGAATACGGCTTTCCCGAAAGCCACGCCGCCTCCTTCGCTTTGCTCGTCTATGCCTCCTGCTGGTTCAAAACCTTTTATCCCGACGTGTTCTGCGCCGCGATCCTGAATTCGCAGCCGATGGGGTTTTACCAGCCGGCCCAGCTGGTGCGCGACGCGCGCGACCATGGCGTCGACATCCGCGACGTCGACGTCAATTTTTCCGACTGGGACTGCACCCTGGAGAAAGCCCAATTCGATCCGGGCCGCATCCTGGCGCGCCATGCCGAAATGCGCGGTGTCATCAAGACCCGGTACGCCGTCCGGCTTGGCTTCCGTCAGATCAAGGGCTTGGCCGAGAAGCGTATGGAAGCTTTCACCGCGCGGCGCGGCGCCGGCTATACAAGCGTCAGGGATGTCTGGCTGCGCTCGGGCCTCGATGTCGGCGAAATCGAAAGACTGGCGCAGGCTGACGCCTTCCGCTCACTCGGCCTCGATCGTCGTGAAGCCTTGTGGGCGGTGCGCGCGCTGGATGGCAAGAGCGCCGCCGAACGGCTGCCGCTGTTCGACCAGCCGGCGATCCGGCTGCGCGAACTCGAGCCCGAGACAAAACTGCCGACAATGCCGCTCGGCGAGCACGTCATCCACGACTACCGCGCGCTCGGCCTGTCGCTGAAGGCGCATCCGGTCGCCTTTCTGCGCGAGCGGCTCGACCGCGCCGGCGTCATTCCCAATGCCAATCTCGGCTCGGTGCGCGACGGCAGGCGGGTCTCGGTCGCCGGCCTGGTGCTGGTGCGGCAGCGGCCCGGCAAGGGCAATGCGATCTTCCTGACGCTAGAAGACGACAAGGCCGTCGCCAACGTCATTTTCTGGGAGCGGACCTTTACCCGTTTCCGGCCCATCGTCATGGGCGCGCGCTTCGTCAAGGTCACCGGCAAGCTGCAGTCGGAATCCGACGTCATCCACATCGTCGCCGAAAAGATCGAGGATTTGACACCGTGGCTGACGGTGCTGCTGGAAGAGATGACGCCGGCTGCCCGGCCCGACATTGCCACCCTCTCGGACAAAGCTGAAAGGGTCATGCCCAAGGGGCGGAATTTTCAGTAGGGCAAGTGCAGGGCGGTCGGGAGCCCATGACATTAATGCCGGCAAGGGCAGAGGGGGGCGCGAAGGATCGCCAACAGAATGGCTTCTTAGGCTGAGGTCCGTTTGAACCACCCCTGGTCCCTCAGCCCGGCCCACCCAATCGCGGCGGCGACAGCACGTCTTCCGCCGAAATCGTCCGCGCCTCCGAGGGCAGCATGATCGGGATGCCGTCGCGCACGGGATAAGCGAGCTTGGCGATCCGCGAGATCAACTCGCCGCGCACCGGGTCCCAGGCCAGCGGCCCCTTGGTCAGCGGGCAGGCCAGCAGCTCCAGCAATTTTGGATCGACATTGACCGACTTGCCGTCACGCCCATCCGCAGCCATTGGATCCCCCTTCAGCCATCGGCTCAGCCCTTATTGCAGGCTGGAGCCAAAGTCCTCATTCTCGCGCGCCAGCGCCATTTCGGTGATGGCGATCAGCGTCTCCGCGCGGGCTTTCAGGTCGGGCGCCTCCAGCAGCGCCTGTTTCTCGGCCGGTCCGTAGGGCGCCATCATCGACAGCGCATTGACCAGCATGGTGTTCTCGGCGCGGCTGACGCTTTCCCAATCGGCTTCGAGATCGTTGGCCTGCAGATAAGCGCGAAACGCTTTCAACAGCGCCGGCCGGTCGACCTCGCTTGCCGCCTGGTCTTCGGCAAGATCGGTGAGGAACGGCGCCAGCTTGCATTGCCGGAAAGGCGTCTTCACCGGCAATTCGCTGGTGATGCGGAAACGGCAGACGCCCTGCAGCGAAACCAGATAGCGGCCGTCGCCGCTCTCGGCCATCGAGATGATGCGCCCGGCGCAGCCGACATTGCACAGTTCCGGCTCCCCGTCGGCGCGCAACGCGCCATTGAGGCTGGGCTGGACGATGCCGATCAGCCGCGCGCCGGCGATCGCCTCATCCACCATCTGCAGGTAGCGCGGCTCGAAGATGTTGAGCGGCATGCGCCCGCCCGGCAGCAGCAGCGCGCCGGCAAGCGGAAACACCGGAATGGTTGCCGGCAGATCCTTGCCGACCCGGTAAAATGCGTTTCCGACCTGCACCTTCACTCCTCCGACCCGCTTCGGGCGCGATGTTATCGGCCTAATCTGGCGCGGCGGCCGCCGACCGCAAGGCCCGACAGCCACGCCCCGGCAATTTGGCCGGCAAACGGCTCAGGAAAACAGCAGCGACGACAATTTGCGCCGTGCCGCCAGCGTCGCCTCGTCGGTCATGCCCCAGGCCTCGAACAGTTTCAGCAGCTGCGCCCTGGCGCCGTCCTCGTTCCACGTCCGGTCGGCTTTTATAATCGCCAGAAGATTGTCGGCCGCCGCATGGCGCTCGCCCCTGGCGTTCTGGATCATGGCGAGGTCGAAACGCGCCTGGTGGTCGCCGGGATTGGCGGCCAGTCGCTGCTCGAATTCAGCTGGATTGCCAAGTGCTGCCGCTTCCGCAGCCAGCGTCATCTTGGCACGCAGCGCGGCAAGTGCCGGCGCATTTTTCTTGGCCTCCGGCGCCGTTGCCAGCAGCGCCTCGGCGCCGTCGCTGTCGCCGGCCTCGAACAGAAGCTCGCCCAGCCCGGCAATCGCCTCGATCGTCTCCGGCGCTTGCGCCAGGATGGCGTCGTAAATGTCGGCTGCGGTCTGCGCATCGCCCGCCGCATGCGCTTCCGCCGCCGCGGCCAGTGCTTCGGCCACCGGCGGCGCGCCATTGCCCTTGCCGCCGACCTTGGTGATGAACTCGGCGATCTGGCTCTCGGGGATGGCGCCCATGAAGCCGTCGACAGGCTGGCCGTCCTTGAAGGCGATGACCGCCGGGATCGACTGGATGCCGAGCTGGCCGGCGATCGAGGGATGATCGTCAATGTTCATTTTGACCAGCTTGACCTTGCCGCCGGCGGCCTTGACCGCCTTTTCCAGAAGCGGCGTGAGCTGCTTGCAGGGCCCGCACCACGGCGCCCAGAAATCGACCAGTACCGGCTGTTTGCGCGATTCCTGGATGACGTCGGCGGCGAAAGTGGCGGTCGTGGTGTCCTTGATCAGCTCGCCAGCGGCAGGTGCTGCGCCGGGTGTCGGGCCAAGTGCCGACTTGGCCGGCTCGGCGCCGCCATATTGCACGGACGTGGTGTACTGGCCAGAATTGCCGCCGAATTGGCCGCCAAACGGATTGTTGTTGTCGCTCATGTCGTCGCCCTTCCGATCGCGCCCAGCGGAGCAGCGCGACGTCCTTAACTAGAGGTCAGTTTTCGCCATCCATGTGGCGATCAAGCCGAGACTTTCAAGATAGCAGCATCATGTCCGGTTGCCTCGACGAATCTGATGAGGTCGGCGGACGCGATCGACGTCGTCGCCTCATTGGTCAGCGGATGCGCGTTGACTGTCGCATGTGCTATCAAATCTTGGTCGAGCACCACTTTGACCCGTCTTTCGGTGTCGTTGATCAGCCCGAACACGGTGACCGCGCCCGGAATGACACCGAGCAGCTCCATCAGCATCTCCGGCTTGCCGAACGACACCCGGCCGGCGGCGCCGATCATCGTGTGGATCTGCTTCAGGTCGACGACCGCCTCCTCGCCGACGCTGACCAGGAAGAAATTGTCCTTCTTGTCCTTGAGAAACAGATTTTTCGTGTGCCCGCCCGGTATCTCGCCGCGCAGCGACTGCGAATCGGCCACCGTATAGAGCGGCGGATGGCGCACGGTCGACACTGATATGCCGAGATCGGCAAGAAAGGCGAAAAGCTCGGCTTCGGTCTTCGGCATTGGTGGTCTTCCCCTGTATCGGCGCGCGGCAAAGCCGTTTACGGCCAATGATGCCGCCGAGACAAGACCGTCATGCGGGAAGTCGATGAACCACCCGCGTGGCCGACAAGGTTCCGCCAAGCGATTTGGCGCGACCAAAAAGCCCGTCATTTCCCTGTTGCAATCGCCGCGCTCTTCAGCCATATAGGCCCGGCTTGCGGCCAAAGGGCCGTGTGAGCGGGTGTAGCTCAGGGGTAGAGCACAACCTTGCCAAGGTTGGGGTCGAGCGTTCGAATCGCTTCACCCGCTCCAGTTTCCTCTAGGGGGAATCAAGCGATGAAGAGGCGCCTTTCGGGGCGCCTTTTGCTTTTTCCAGACCGGCGATGTAAGCGCGTTGCGGAACACTTGTTCTCCCTCAGAACCAGGCGCAGGTAAGACGGCGTGGCGCACAATCCCTCGGGTTCAATTTCGGCGAAAGGCGGCACCGCATCTGAAGCGCTTGCTTGGCTGGCGTTGCGGAACGCCGCGTCCGAATGCGGCTCAGGCTCGCGCTTGATCGACCCGCAGCCCCTGCGCGCACTCCCGGCGGGACGCAAGTGGGCGCATGAGATTGCCAAGGTAATCTTCGATGGCCTCATGGCAGGAAGCCTGTCGGTGCCGGCGCAATTGGCTGCCGGATGGGCGAGGTTCGGCAGCGCAACCACCGCGTTGATCATCGAACTCGGCAAGATCTGGGACAATCCCGCAGCGGCTCGCCGCGTCCAGTACCAGCTTGAGCAAATGCTTCTCGAACCCGACGATCTTGCCACGCCGCGCAGGCTGGCGCGAACGCTCGGAATTCGCGTCGACGCTCGCAATCCGACCGCGACCGAACTGCCGGAAGGCATCGATCAGATCTATGCCCATCTGATGCTGGATGGCCGGATCGAGGCTGTCGTGCAGTTCGGTGCACTCGGGACGGTGACGAGCGATCATTGGATTGAATTGATCCTGGATGTAGTGCCTGCTGAGCGGCTTGCGGGAGGATCGCCTGCACCGCAAAAGGGCGCCGGCGCGACCACGTCAAACACGCCTGCAGCCGAGGTATCGTTTGCCATGGCGGGAAGCGAGCCCGATCAGGACAGCCACTTCGGCAAACTCGCGCAATTGGCCGCACAGGCGCATGACCTGGTTCGGTCGAGCGCTGAACCGTCAGAGCCTGTTACGCCGCGCCGCGCACGGGTCGCGGACAAGCACGACAAGGATCGCACGGCGTTCTGGAACAGCTATTTCGCGACCGAGGATCCCTGGAACTACAGCTCGCTCTATGAGCAGGAAAAATATGAGCGGCAGATCGAGATCCTGCCTGCCGGTCCCATCGGCCGGGCGCTTGAGCTGGCCTGTGCGGAGGGCCATTTCACGCGGCAGCTGGCGCCGCGCGTGGGCCATCTGACCGCAACCGACATCTCCGCCATAGCCATCGAGCGAGCCCGCGCCCGATGCAACAATCAGGCGAATGTCGAGTTCGGCGTACTCGATTTCGCTGCCGACACGCTGCCGGGTGAGATGGATCTGATCTTCTGTTCGGAGGTGCTCTACTATCTGGACGATCTCGCCGAGTTGCGGCGCATCGCCAAGAAATTTGCCGAGGCGTTGGCGCCTGGCGGTAGTTTCATCAGCGCACACGCATTCGTGCTGCGTGACAATGTCGAAAAGACGGGCTTCGACTGGAACACATTCGGTGCCCAGGCGATCTCCGAGACGCTGGCAGCGACCGAAGGCCTGGTGCTCGAGCAATCGATCCAGACCGAGCTCTACCGCATAGACCGCTTCCGCCGCCTATCGCCGGGCGATGTGGCGACGGACCCGGTGATCGATCATGTGCCGATCCGCGCGCCCATCGAAATCGGCGTCGCGCGAAATATCGTCTGGGGTGGGGCGCGAGCCTTGCGCCGCGACGTCGCACGTAACGAGCAGCGCCAGCATATCCCTGTCCTCATGTATCACGGCGTTGCCGATGAAGGTCCGGCCGCGCTCGCTCGCTTTCGGCTCACGCCCGCCGCATTCGCCAGCCAGATGGGATGGCTGCGCGCCAATGGCTTTCACGCCATTGGCTCCGAGCAGCTGGAAGCATCCATCGCCAACCGTCAGCCTTTCGTCGGCCGCCCGGTGCTCATCACCTTCGATGACGGCTTCCAGAACTTCGCCGACCATGCCTGGCCGATCTTGCGCGCCAACGACCTGAACGCGGAAGTGTTCCTGGTGACGGACCTGGTGGGCGAAAGTGCAAAGTGGGACACCGACATCGGTCCGCCGACGCCGCTTATGGGCGCCGGGACGGTGCGACGCCTCGCTGCCGAAGGCGCCTTCTTCGGCAGCCACATGGCGACGCATCGCGCCATAGATGGTCTGTCGAGCGCTGACCTGGCCGCCGAGCTCCTGCGCTCTCGTCTGTTCATCGAACGCTGGACCGGCCGGCCAACCAGGGCGTTCGCGGCCCCCTTCTCCGTCACCGACCGACGGCTTGGCCGGCTGGCTAGGGAGTGCGGCTATCGAGTAGGCTTCGGCCGCAGGCACGGGCCGGCGGACCTCCATAGCGATCTCATCGACCTTCCGCGCATCGAGATTCGCGGCGACCGCTCGCTCGATGACTTTGTCGCCACTGTCGAGGCCGTGCTCGGATAAACGGTGAACTTGTCAGTTCATTATTGGGCGACTTGCGACACGGCTGACATCAGCTCCTTCGGGTTTGGGGCGCCAAACATGTATCGCCCACCCTCCGGGACCTCCGTGAAGCTCCAGCGGACGATCCCCTGCCGGTCCAGCAGGAACTGACCAACCAGTTGTCCGTGTCCCGTGGCCATCATCTGCTCGTCGGCTTCGGTCAGTTCGTAGTGGTCCTTCTTGTCGAGGATTGCGGCGGCTGTCATCGGATCCATGGGACCGGGCAATTCGCCAGGTATGTCGACCCGCATGTCCTGTGCCGCTGCCATCGCGACCTTGTACGGCCAGTTCGTCTCGTTCTCGGTGAATTCGAGATTGGGCAGTCCAAAAGCACGATGTGAAGCGCGTTCCGGGTCCGACGCCGCAAGCAGGTTCGGCATTGGATGGTAGCGGAAATAGAGCCGCGCCCGTTCGATCGGCGTGTTGACCACCGTCAGGCTCTCCACGCCCTTTTCGCGCAGCTCCGGATCGAGACGCGCCTGAGCGGCGATGTGGCGCCGGCAAAACGCACAATGCAGACCTCGAAACAGGCCGACCAGCACCGGTTTTTGCCCGCGAAAGTCGTCAAGCGCAATCTTGCCTTCCTGGGTAATGGCGTCGAGTATCAGGTTCGGCGCCCGGTCGCCCGGTTGAAGCGGTATCAATCCACTAGGCGCGGACATGTCCAACCCCCTATCCCGGCTAGTCGAGAAAAGGCAGCACCACAAGCGCTTCCGGGTCGAGCCCGTGCTGGGCGCATATACCCTGCGCCAGGGAAAAGTAGCGTTCGGCCTCGGCCAGATTGTCGAGGTCGAGATTAAGCGTTGCGAGTCCATCATAGCACGGAAACAGCAGTTGGGGCTCGCCCGTTTCGCGGGCTACCTCCAGTGCTTCGTGGAACAAGCCGATCGCCAGTTCCGGATGGCCGTTGCACTGGTGGATCTGCCCAAGCACGATCAACGGCACTGGCAGGTGCTCGCGCTGGTCGAGCGCCCGGTCAATTTCGATGGCCTTCTCGGCAGCAGGCACGCCCTCCGTTGGACAGCGATCCGTGAAAGTACAACAAGCTACCGCCAGATTGGCGAGGAGGCGCGCCTGGAAACCCAAATCGCCAATACGGCGCGCCACTTCAAGACCGCGCCGACAGACCTCCATCGCCTTCGCCGGATCGATGGTCGTGTAGAGCACCCCGAGATTGGTGTAGCCGCGGCAGGCCGCGCCCAGCAGACCGGCGGCTTCGGCCAATTCAATGCTGCGCTCAACCTCACGCACGGCTTCATGGTTTCGCCCAAGGCGAGCCAGCGCAACAGCCTTGGTATTAAGTGCCTCGGCGGTCACGAGGGTGGCATCATCGGAGACATGTTCCGTTGTCAGAGAGCGTACGCAATCCAGCGCCGCGTCTGCCCATTTTGCCGCGAGAGTGTGATCTCCGCTGCGGAACGCCTGTCGGCCACGTTCTTGCCAGAGATGCGCCTGCTCGATCGGGGCATCCGCTCCATCGAGGAGCGCTGCCGCTTCAGCGTAGCGCGATTCCGCGTCGTCCCGCTTGCCCACGTCCCAAAACAGCCGACCGATCTTGCGCAAAACGCGCGCCGCCGCGACACGATCGGCTGACTCGCGATAGGCCTGCAGCACCGCCTCGTAGTGGCGGTGTGCAATCTCGCGGCGGCCTGCCGGGCCGCTCAAATCGGCAATGCGCTCTGCAATTGCCAGTTTGAGCGGTGTTTGCCCGATCGCGCCCAACGCAGTCAGTGCTCGCTCGTAGAAACGAAGGGCGTCGTCATTGGCGTATATCATGCGAGCGCGATCTCCCGCCGCCTGCAGGTAATGCGCGCCCCTCTCCCGCTCGGCGCTCTGAGCGAAATGATGCCCGAGCACGGCCAGATCCTCGAACCGTTCCGGCTTGTCGCCGCACAGTTGCTCCAGGGCGGCACCTACCCGGCGGTGGATGTCGGTCCGGCGTTGCAGGAGCAGATTCTGGTAGATCACGTCCTGCAGCAATGTTTGCGTAAAGCGGTAGCTTTGCGACGAGACCGAGCCTGATCCGGCAACTTCCTCGATGATTTCCGCATCGCAAAGCAGTTCGCAGCCCGCTTCCAGTCGGCCGGGGTCGGCTGCCACGGCTTTCAGAAGCGTGGCATCGAAGCGCGGGCCGATTACCGCGGCTTCCTGGGCCAACCGGCGCACCTCTTGCGGCAGCCGGTCGACGCGAGCAAGCAACATTGCCTGGATCGTGGCGGGGATGCCGGTTGCGACTTCGCCTGCCACGGTCCGCCATTGCTGGCCCTCGCGCACCAATACACCGCGATCGATAAGGCCGCGAACGATCTCCTCCAAGAAAAGCGGGTTGCCGCCCGCGCGCTCGAGGATCTGGTCGAGAAGCCCTCCTGCGGCGTTTACCCAGCTCTCGCCGAAAAGCGCCGCCACCAGGCGGCGTCCGTCATCGCTGTCGAGCGGCGAAAGCCTGAGCGCTGTGTGGCTGACCCGACTTGAGTCGAGTTGGTCGTTGTCCGACGCCGGACGATGCGTGACCAGCAACATCAGCCGCGTGCGTTCCAGTCTGTCCATCACGAAACGCAGTGCCTCGAGCGAGACGGAGTCGGCCCAGTGCAGGTCTTCGACGACAATCAATAGCGGCGACAACGCAAGCCGCCGTTCCATGATTGTGCGGACCGCGTAGAGAATTTGCCGCCGCAGCTGCTCGGGCTCGACATGCTGCAAGGTGGCATCGGGGTCGCCGAGGCCAAGCACATGGTAGAGCAAAGGCATCAGCCGCTTCGCCTCCTCGCCCTGCAGGCCGAGATCGGCAAGCAAGGCTGCGAGCTTGCCCCGCATTTCGTCCCCATTGTCGTTTTGCATCATCCCGGCAGCGCTGCGCACCACTGCACCCAGGGCGCCAAATGATTGTTCACCCAGCGGTGAGCACGTGGCCTGCCGCACGGCGACGTTGCGAAAACGATCCTCGTCGCCGACGCGGGCGACGAACTCCTTCACCAACCGCGACTTCCCGATACCGGCTTCGCCGACGAGGCGGACAAGCTGGGCCGAGCCGCCGCACGCCAAGTCAAGGCTCGCCAGCATTCTGTTGAGCTCCGCATCACGACCTATTATGGGCGCACTGAGGCCGAGCGCCTCGAGCCCGCGCGCTGCACGCGGCGCCGCAAGCGGTGCATCCAGTCGGTGGACGAGCACACTGCCAGCCTTGCCGCGAAAGACGACATCGCCCAGCGACTCGTACGAGAAGGCATGCCGGGTCAGCCTGTGCGTGAGTTCGCCCACCAGCACCTCACCCGGTGCAGCCAGCGATTGCAGGCGTTGCGCCGTATTCACCGTGTCGCCGGTCACCGAATAGGATTTGGCGGTGCCGATGCCCAATCCGCCAGTAACGACCGGACCCGTGTTTATGCCTATGTGGAGCAGCAGCGGCGAGCCGGAGTGGCGGGTGCTTTCACCGAGCCGCGCCGTCCGGGCGATCATGTCGAGAGCGGCTCGAAGCGCACGTTCCGGATCGTCCTCATGCGCGACCGGCGCACCGAACAAGGCGAGCAGAGCGTCGCCGATGAATTTGTCGACGAAACCACCAAAGCCTTGCACGGCCGCCGTCAATTCCTTGAACAGTTCGTTCTGCAGCGCCTGCATGACCTCGGGGTCGAGCTGCTCGCTGAGTGTCGTGAAGCCGCAGAGATCGGCGAACAGCACCGTTACCGTTCGTCGATCGGCGTCGGAGACGGAATGCGGCCCCTCTTCGCTTTCGATGTTCGGCGATGGAGCTCGAGAGGGCTGCGCAATGGTGCGGCTTGGTGTCGGAGCAGGCCGTTCGGCAGCTTTTGCGGACGCACCGACGCTTGCCCCACATTTAGGACAGAACTCGAAATCAGGTGCGCAGGCGTAGCCGCAACTGGCGCATGGCACGGGCTGGCGGCGGCCACACTTCGGACAGAAGGCGTAACCGCCCTCGATCTCGAAACCGCAGCCCGAGCAGTTCATGGACACCTCACCAGAGCATGATGCCGAAGAGTGTGAAGCGGTTTTCGGACGACATCATGCTCTATCTCTTTGACCTTGGGCCATGACGCGTGATCTCGCCACGCTCGTCACGGCCGGGGTATTCACAAGGATGAACCGATAGTCGTCAACCGGCAAGCGGCAGCGCAAATGGGCATCGGTCTGGGTTCGGCGGTGGAGCACTGCCGATACGGGCGGCTGCGTGGCCGTGATTTGCGAAAATTCCCTCGTCCCGCCGTCTTCCTGCTATGATGGAGATGAGGAGGCGACCCATGAGCGAGAACCGTAAGCTGGCCGCAATCCTGGCTGCAGATGTGGTCGGATACAGCCGGCTCGCGAGCGCGGACGAAGATCGTACCTTGGCGCGGTTGCGGGCACTGCGCAGCGACCTGATCGATCCGATCATTGCAGTGCACCACGGGCGGGTTATCAAGCGTACCGGAGATGGGGCACTGGTTGAGTTTCGCAGTGTGGTCGATGCCGTGCGCTGCGCCGTTGAGATTCAAAACGGTATGGTTGAGCGCAATGCCGGCGTACCGCAGGAGCGCCGCATCGAGTTCAGGATAGGCATCCATCTGGGCGACGTGGTCGAAGAGAGCGATGGCGACCTGATGGGTGACGGCGTCAACATCGCCTCGCGTCTGGAGGGCGTTGCGGCGCCCGGCGCCATCTGCCTGTCCGAGGATGCCTATCGCCAGGTCAAGGCCAGGCTTGACCTCTCGGTCAGCGATCTCGGCAGCACACAGCTCAAGAACATCGCCGAGCCGATCCGGGTGTATTCGCTGCAGGTCGGCGCCGGGGCCAAGGTGGCCGTGACCTCGCAAACCCCGACGAGCCCTCCGGCTGCGGCAGCGCCGCCGAAACTGTCGATCGCCGTGCTGCCGTTCGCCAATATGAGCGGTGATGCCGAACAGGACTACTTCGCCGACGGCATCTCCGAAGACATCATCACGGCGCTGTCCAAACTGTCACAGCTCTTCGTCATCGCTCGCAATTCGTCGTTCATCTTCAAGGGCCAGAACGTCCATGTGCAGGATGTCGGCACGAAGCTCGGCGTGCGCTATGTCCTTGAAGGCAGCGTACGCAAGTCGGGGAACAAGGTACGCATCACCGCGCAGCTCATCGATGCAATCTCAGGCGGCCATCTTTGGGCGGAGCGGTTCGATCGCGATCTGACCGACATATTCGCCGTGCAGGATGACGTGACGCAGCACATCGTCGGTGCGCTGGCGCTCAATCTGACCGAGGATGACCGTCTGCGGCTGGCGCCCGAACACCAGCGCAACCCGGAGGCGTATGACTGTTTCCTGCGGGGCCGGGAGCTGTGGCACCGGCTGACGAAGGACACGAACGTCGCGGCCCGCGAGCTCTTGCAGCGGGCCATCGAACTGGACCCGAAATTTGCCTCTGCCCACGCTTTCCTAGCCCTCACGTACGGGCTCGATTACCTCAACAGGTGGGGTGCGTCGGACTCGATGGCGCAAGCGGAAGAGGCAGCAACGCGAGCGGTAACGCTGGATGACAGCGATCCCTGGGCGCACTGGGCGCTGGCATCGGCCAAGCTTTACACACGGCGGCACGATGAGGCCATCGGCGAGGTGGAGCGCGCGATAGCCCTCAATCCGAACTTCGCCGAAGCGCACGTCGCCCGCGGCGAGGCGCTGTATTATTCGGGTAGACCCGCGGAGGCGCTAGAGAGTTTCGCCCGGGGAAAGACCTTGAATCCATACTTCCCGGATGTGCTTCTGCACTTCCAGGCTTTGGCATCGTTTCAACTGGGAAGGTACGAAGAGGCGGTCGACCTCTTGCTGCAACGGCTGGCTCGCAACGCTGTCACCGACCTCTCGCGCGCGCTTCTGGCCGCCACCTACGGCCATCTGGGCCGTCTGGAGGAGGCCCATACGGCATGGCAGGACCTGCTTCGCGTCAATCCCGCCTATTCGCTGGAACACCGTCGCAAGGTCTTGCCTTACAAGAACCCTGCCGATTTCGAACTCATGGTCGAGGGGCTCCGCAAGGCCGGTGTGGTGCAATGACGGGCTAAAGCCCGGCCGGGTCAGAGGCCTGAGGCCCGGCCGATCTTGCGCCATCGGGCGTTTTCGCGGACCGGTTTCAGGTCGTCGGTCGTCTCGGCAAATGTCCGCAACCGGTATTGCCGCAGCAGGTCCGGGAACAGCGCCCCTTCCGGCAGTCCGGCAAGCTGCTCGCGGACCGAGATCTTTTCATCGATGACCCGCATGCCCCAGGCATTTTCCCGAACCTGCAGCTCGGCGGCCAGATCGCGCTCTTCTGGCGCGTTTTCATCAAGCGCAGCCAGCAGGATCGAGTGGAAAAGCGCGACATAGCCAATCTGTCTCAGGCCGCCCACAACCCGCACGCGCGGCAATATGGCAAGGGCAAGGAACATCAGGAACAAGTCCGGCAAAAGCAGGCCGTCCAGCAGTGCCTGCTGGAGATGCGGCCGCTCGAACGGGATGGAAAGACCATGCGGCCTGTCAGGCTCGATCAGCCGCCCGTTCTCGAGGACGAGCTTGCGCACGCGCTGCTCGCGGATGCCCCAGAAATAGGCCGTGGCATTGGGCAGGAACCTGCCGAATGGGCCCGATGCGGCTTCTTGCAAGGCATGGTCGAGACGCCGGCGCCTTGCGGGCTCGAGGAGCAGCCTGGAAAGAAGACTGCCTTCATCTTCCAGATGCCGCGCCACGACAGTCGCGGCCAGCCTATCATCGATGAAAACCGGCCGGGCCATGCCGGAACGATCCCAATCGGCGACCAGATGCTCGTTGAGTTCTGTCAGCGCATCGGCGGCTGTTGCAAATACCTTGTCCTGGCTGGCAAGCAGCGTGCCGAGCCAGCTTCTGGCATCCGTCTCATTGCCCACCGTTTCGAGCGCGCGCCCGTTGAGGGCGACGGGACCGGCCGCGCAGGCGCTTTTGCGGCACAGTTTGTGGCGGCCCATGCCAAACAAATTGACCTTGTCGTCGCCGACATCGAGCCATCCCGGCCCCTCCCGGCCGGTTGTCTCCATGGTCATCGTCGTTCCCATGAAGCCGAAAAAAGCCGACAGCCCGTTTTCGACCGCGCCGAGCCAGGCAAGCAGCAGGGCATCGAAGGTGATGCGATCCATCAGAAGCAGGCAGTGCAGGCCGGACTGGATAACCGGTCTGTGGTCGAATTCGTCGAGGGCCTTGCCGATCGCTTCAGGCTGCATGATCGCACCGAGGCGCTGCTGCAGGACGTCGCGCAGGATCGAGCGGGCAGCGATCGACGGGGCCGATCCAGGCCTTGCCACCGGCCGCCACAGATGGCGGGCATAATCGGAAACCGGTGCATTCCAGTTCTGCTCGATGTCACGCACGACCTCCGGGCAGAGCAGCGACAGCACGGCCAAAATGTCCACCGGAGGGGCAAGGGAAGGGACGGTGGTCATCAGAACCGCAGCCGGGCCATGCTCAGGAGGTCGTGGTACTGCCCGTCGGTAAAACCGGCCTTCACATGCCGTCCCTCGACCTCGAAGCCGTGGCTTGTGTAGAGACGGATGGCCGGTTCGTTGTCGGCATAGACGCTCAATTCGACCCGCTTCAGGGCGCGCCAGTTGTCGGCCACGTCAAGCAGCGCGCCAAGGATGGCAGAGCCGATGCCTCTGCCGACAAAGCCATCGTCAAGGCCGATATTGATCTCGCCGATATGCGAGCGGCGCGGCGAACCCTGCGCGACCAGGCTGCCATGGCCGACAACCTTGCCGTCCAGCTCCGCAACGATCCAGGTGGTTTCCGGGCCGGACTTGGCGATGCGCCGCTCCACCTGCTCCACCATCTCGAACGGCATCCTGAGCGTGCCCCAGCGGAAGCCCGGCATATTGAAGATAGCGCACAGCGCCTCGGCATCGCTTGGCCGGACGGCCCGGAGCTGCGGCTGGATTTTCTCTAGGGGTGGCGTGCTGGTCATGGCTTTTCCGGCTACAGCAATTCCAGGAAAAGTGTGAGCGGTTTTCCGTCCGGAATTGCGTCAGAACAAAGGACAGAGGCAATATGCCCGGCACGATGCACCGGACGTCACCTGAAAATCCAGCCGTCTCTGCGACCTATGCCGATTGCGCGGCAAAATGCCGGGGGGCGGCGCAGAGTTTGAGGATACCGCTGATGCCGATCCAGCCGAAAAGGGCAAGCCAGCACAATGTCCCGGCCGCCGTACAGTCGATCCGGTGCACGGCAGCATCGGTGATGACGAGGCCAAGGACGGCAAGCAGGCCAACCAGAAACTGCGCCAGGCCGAGCACCAGCAGTTCCTCACGCGGCGCACTTCTCCAGACGAGATAGGTGCCGCCTGCACCCGCGAGGAAGATAGCGCTGTAGACCTGGGCGTGAAAAGCATCGATCGGCCATGGCCAGAAGCCACCGAATGTCAGGGGAAACAGCAACAGGCCGACGCCGTACACCCCGAGGATCGTCATTTCCACCGGTAGGTAGGCGCGCCATGCGGGGTTTAAGATCACGCCTTTTGCAGAAGGGCGGGCCCTTGCCCGCCACAGGAACAGCCCGGATACCGCGGCTGACGCAAGATAGACCAGAAACCAGAGCCAGGGGGCTTTGCGCTCGAAGTTGAAATAACCGAGATTGATGAACGAAGCCGCCGACACGATGACGGTGAAGATGAAGGCCATGACCAGCACGAGCCTGCCGGGCGACCAGCGATTCCAGACCAGCAGCGCCGCCATCACTGCCATTTCGGCGGTGTAGAAGCCGCCGAGGAAGCGGGCATTGAACGGCGTGACGGCCCAGGGCCAGCGCGGCTTGACCAGCCCGGGCGCGAAAAACAGGCCGGCCCCGACGATCAGGACGATGATGACCCCCGCCGAGAAAAGGCGCAGGGCCGCCGGAAATGGCGGGTTGTCGCGTGTCGGCATGGAGAAAACCCCAGAGATGAATGCCCCATGGGCTATCATAGTTTGGAATTCAACAAATGGAAATTGACCTGTCACCAGGCTTGTCCATTCGAATGGCCGTACGGTCCATTTCGCAGTATGATGGAGCGTTCGGGTCGAAGATCGGTCCGGCCAACACGCCTAGAGCCGGATGATTTCAGGTCTGTCCGACCTGAAATCTGAATCCGCCTCTAAATCAGGAAATAGAGGATGATGTCGTCCGAAAACCGCTTCACACTTTTCGGCATCATGCTCTAGCGGCGCAATTTCCGGAGCCTGCACGATGACCGAAGCTCAGGATCTGTTCTCGCTTCTGCGGCAATCGACCGATGTCGATCCGCAGGCAATCGACGCAATCCGGCAAACCATCGCCGAGGGCAAGGACCGCGAACTTTGCCGCATCAATGCGCTGGCCTTCGCCAGCAAGCATGGCCTCGACGAGGAACGCACCATAAGCGCCTTTCTCCATGCGGCGCGGGTGGGCATCTTCGACATTTCCTGGAATGTTCTGTGCCCCGGCTGTGGCGGCGTGCTCGACACCAACGCCACGCTGAAAACCATGCAGAAGGACGAATACACCTGCGCGCTGTGCTCCCAGGGCTATTCGCCGACCCTCGACGAGATGGTCGAGGTGACATTCACCGTCAGTCCCCGCGTGCGCAGGATTGCCGCCCACAATCCACACGAACTGCCGTTGGTGGAATATTACCGCCAGATCTACTGGGCGTCCGGGGCCGATCTGCCGGACGAGGATCTGGCGGAAAAGATGGAAGCGTTCTCGCTGGAAGATATCGAGCTTGCGCCCGGTGAAAAGGCGGTTCTGCACATCCAGCTTCCGCCCCAATTCATCATCGTCTTCGAGCCGGTCACGCATTCGGCCCAGTTCATCGACGCGAAGGGCGAACCGGCAAAAGAGCGGCGAAACCTCTCTCTGGCCTTCGACCGCGACCATGTCCAGAGCCAGACGCTGGAGATGCAACCCGGCCCATTGCGCATTTCGCTGGAAAACAGGACCGACACGCGCGTGCTGCCGACGGTCTTCATCGCCTGCCCGGTATTGCATGATTTCCTGGGCAAGCGCCGGCCCTTCGTGACCGCCAAGCGCCTGCTCACCAACCAGACGTTCCGGGATCTCTATCGCACGGATACGCTCGACATCAACCAGCGCCTGAAGATCACCAGCCTGACCTTCCTGTTCACCGATCTGCGCGGATCGACCGAGCTTTACGAGCGGGTGGGCGATCTTTCAGCCTTCGATCTCGTACGCGAGCACTTCCAGGTTCTGCACGAGATCGTCGCGGCGGAGGCAGGGGCGGTTGTGAAGACGATCGGCGATGCGGTGATGGCGACCTTCGCGACGCCTGACCGTGCGATTGCCGCGGCGCTGCGGATGCGCGACGCCATGCGGGCGCTCAATGACAAAAGCGGGCGCGAGGACCTTCTGCTCAAGATCGGTGTTCATGCCGGCCCCTGCATAGCCGTGTCCATGAACGAGCGGCAGGATTATTTCGGCCAGACGGTCAACATTGCTTCGCGGGTCCAGAACCTCGCCAACGCACAGGCGATCTTCGCCACGCGTGCGGTGGTCGACGATAATCTCACCGCCGATCTGTTGCACAGGAACGCGCTGACGCCCGTGCCGCACGAGGTCTCGCTGCGCGGCATCGAGCGGGAGATTGCGGTTTATACGATCCCCTGAAGAGTTCTCTACCGCTCACACGCGCTTGCAGAGGAAATAACGGTCGGCGGGCTCCGAAGTGGGCGCCGGGAGGTGTTGCAGCAGCGGGTGATCGAGCGGCGTGCCACTGACCGCGAAGCCACCGACGCGAAGCAGGCTCGCAATCAGATCGGGAAGCCAGGTAGCGGTCACTGCATCGCGATCGTCATAGCCGGTGCCAATGTCGGCATGAACAAGGGCGGCTTCGATGCCAATGAACTTGCGGCCCGTCTCGCGTATTTCGCCGAGCACGAGGTTTTCAGCTTCGGGAATTGAGCTAGTGTGCGCGCCAACTTCGCGGTCGAACACCACGATCCGGCGCCCGGGCAGAAGCTCGCGCAGATGGTGGAATGTCCGGCCATTGCCGAGGCCGAGCTCAAGCACAAGCCCCTCCATCTTCGCCACCTCGGGGCAGATTCGATTGAGAATGTCGCGCTGCGCGGTCATCCTGCTGATGAAATTATCGAGGCGACTCATATGCGATTGTGTGTCCTGAACCAGCAGCCCCGATCGAGGCTTGCTGCATATAAAGGCGAACGACGAACCCTGCAATAACGCAACCGGCCGCCGACAAGCGTCATACCGGGTGGAGTGTTCGGCAGGCCGCGCGGTGGAACAGCGATATCACTTGTAGGGGTCTGCGGCGTCCCGCAAGCCGTCGCCGAGGAAGTTGAACGCCATGATAACGAGGATGACCGGCAGCATCGGCAAAAGCAGCCATGGATAGAACGCGATCACGCTGACGCTGCGCGCCTCGGTGAGCAGGATGCCCCAGCTGGTTATCGGCGCCCTCAGGCCGAGCCCGAGGAAGCTCAGCGCCGTTTCGCCCAGGATCATGCCAGGGATGGAGAGCGTCGCCGTCGCGATCAGATGCGACATGAAGCCGGGAATGAGATGCCGCCTGATGATGCGGCTGCTTCCGGCGCCCATCAACTGCGCCGCCAGAACGTAATCCTCCTCGCGCAAGGCCAGAAGCTTTGAACGCACGGCCCGCGCCAGTCCGGTCCAGTCGAGCAGCCCGAGGATGACGGTGATGCCGAAATAGATCAGGATCGGACTCCAGGTTATCGGCATGATCGCCGCCAGGGCCAGCCATAGCGGAATGCTGGGAATCGATTGCAGGACTTCGATTATTCGTTGAACGATCAGGTCGAAGATACCGCCGTGATAGCCGGCCAGTCCGCCGATGACGATGCCGAGCAGGAAGCTGAAACTGATGCCGACGAGGCCGATAGTCAGTGAAATGCGTGCGCCATAGATCATGCGCGAGAGCACGTCGCGCCCCAGCCTGTCGGTGCCGGCCAGAAAGAGTTGGCCGTTCTCGGCAGGACAGACAAAATGCCTGTCACCTTCGATCAGGCCCCAGAACCGATAAGTGTCGCCCTTGCAGAAGAAACGGAGCCGCTGAACATCGTCGTGGTTCTCGATGTAGTTCCGCTTGAGCGTGTCCATATCCAGCGTCATCTGGCGGCCATAGACGAACGGCCCGACGAACTCGCCATTGTGGAACAGGTGCACGTGCTGCGGCGGCGCATAGATGTAGTCCATGTTGCGCGAGTGCAGATTGTAGGGCGCCAGGAACTCGCAGATCAGTATCCCGGAATACAGCACTGCCAGGAATATGCCGGATATAAGCGCAAGCCGGTGTTTGCGGAATTTCCACCACATCAGCCGCAACTGCGATGCCTGAAAGACCTTCGATTGCTCCGGCGTCATCGCCTCGACCGACTGCAGGTCGAAGGGCGCGCCGGAAATGTAGTGTTGCAGTGGAGCACCCGGAGCGGGCAGCGGCGAGTCCTGCTTCATTTGGTGCTGCCACCCTGCAAACGAATTCGTGGATCAAGCAGCGCCAGCGCCAGGTCGGAAATCAGCACGCCGATAACCGTCAGGAAGGCAAGGAACATCAGGAATGACCCTGCCAGATACATATCCTGGCTTTGCAGCGCCTTGATCAGCATCGGCCCGGTCGTTTCCAATGACAGAACGATAGCCGTGATTTCGGCGCCGGAAATGATGGCAGGCAGGATCGAGCCGATGTCGGAAATGAAGAAATTGAGCGCCATGCGCAGCGGATATTTGACCAGCGCCTTGAACGGATGCAGGCCCTTGGCGCGCGCGGTCACGACATATTGCTTGTGCAGCTCATCGAGCAGATTGGCGCGCAGCCGCCGGATCATGCTCGCCGTGCCTCCGGTGCCGATGATCAGGACCGGGATCCAGAGATGGGCGAGGATCGACTTCGCCTTGGCCCAGCTCATCGGCTCGCCGAGATATTGCTGGTCCATGAGATGGCCGATGGAGGTGCCGAACCAGATGTTGGCGAAATACATCAGGATCAGCGCCAGCATGAAATTCGGAATGGCAAGGCCGAGAAGGCCGAAGAAAGTCAGGCCGTAGTCGCCCCAGCTGTATTGATGCGTGGCGGAGTACATGCCGATCGGAAAGGCGATGAGCCAGGTGAAGATGATCGTGACGAAGGAAACCAGCACGGTCAGCCACATTCGGTCGCCGACGACGTCGCGAACCGGCAGCTCATATTCGAAGGAATAGCCGAAATCGCCGTGCAGCATCCCGCCCACCCAGTAGAAGTAGCGAATGACCGGCGGCTGGTCGAAACCATATTCCTTGCGCATCATCCGGATGCGGTCGGAATCCACCGCTTCGCCCTGGGCCCGAAGCTCAGCGACATAGCTGTCGAAATAGTCCCCCGGCGGAAGTTCGATGATGGTGAACACCAGCGCCGATATGACCAGCAGCGTTGGAACCATCACGGCGATGCGCCAGACAAGATATCGAAGCACGCTCAGGAGCCTCCAAGCCAGAATGTGTCCGGCATGTAGACACCGAAATAGGAGGTCGGGTCGTAGCCGTAGAGTGCTTTGTCAGGCAGGTTGCGCAGCCGCGAGGATACCAGAATCGGCTGAAGTGTTTCGTTCACCGTACCGATAGAGAACACCTGATCGGTGTAGATCGACAGCATCGAGTTCCAGATTTCGGCGCGCTCGCTGGATTGGGTCGATCCGTTCCAGCGCTTGAGCAAAGCCATCAACTCGACCACTTCAGGAACATCGGGCGCCTCACCCATCTTGCCATGCGACAGATAGTAAGCGCCCCAGAGCGGCCATTGCAGCTGGTCGTCGATGGTGGGGGCCAACTGGTATGGATTCATGTCGGCGGTCGGCACGCCATTGTCGATGCCCGACGACATCGACATCAGGATCTGGCCGCCCAGCGCGCGGCTGCGGAAGATGTCGCGCTGCGAAGTCCGGATGAACAAAGCGATGCCGATCTTGCGCCAGTGATCGGTGATGAGTTCGAGCGCATCGGTTTCCAGCGTGCTTTCGCCGGCCGTTTCCACGATGATCTGCGCCGGGCGTCCATCGGGAAGTAGCCGCAGGCCGTCATCGTCACGGGCCTGAAGCCCGATCTCGTCAAGCAGTGCATTGGCCTGGTCGGGATCGTGGGCGACCCAGGCTTTCGCGAATTCCGGCCGGTAGAGCGGGCTCTCCGGCAAGACCGTATCGGCGCTTTCCTGCGCCAATCCGTAGAAGACGGCCATGTTGATCTCGCGCCGGTCCACAGCGAGCGAAAGTGCGCGGCGCACGCGCACGTCACGCAAAAGGCCACGCCACACCGGGTCGGCACAATTCAGATTGGGCATGAGCGCCAGCCGCGAACCCTGTGTGCGTTTCCACAGATGCATCTTCACCGGGTAGCGCTTCTCCGCGTCCTTCAGGAAGGAGTAATCGCTGAAGTCGATTCCCATGCATTGCAGGTCGCTCTCGCCCGCACCGGTCTTGGCGGAGATGATCGCCGACGAGCTGACATTCATGATGATCCGGTCGACATAGGGCAGTTGCCGGCCGTTCTCGTCTGTTCGATGAAAGAACGGGTTGCGCTCGAAGATGAACTGCTCGGCCGGCGGCTTGGTCCGGTTCTGCCAGGGGTCGAGTGTCGGCAGATCCGGGTTCTCCGGGCGATACTGCCGCGACATGCGGATGTGCAGCAGCGTCCATTTTGCGGTCCGGTTCTCCTTCATCAGGCCGGCGAGCCGGAATGGATCCTGATATTTCTTGTGGAACTGCTTGAGATAGGCGGCTGGCAAAACAAGCGGTGTCGGCGAAGCAGCGGCAAGTTTGGGCAGGAAGTCGGGATTGGGCGCGTCCCAACTGTAGCGCACCGTCAACGGATCGACGATCTCGAAACGTGGCGGCTTGCCGTCCGCCAGCAGGGCAGGGGCGAGCCCCCCTTGCGAAAGCTCATCGTTCAGCCAGACATCTTCCCAGCAATAACGAAAATCCTCCGGCGTCAGCAGGCTGCCGTCTGACCATTTATGGCCTTCACGAATCTTGAACGTGAAGACGCGATCATCCTTTACGTCGAAACTTTCGAGAATGTCGGCCTGAAAGTTAAGCTTTTCGTCATAGCCGACCAGCCGGGAATACCCGTAGATCGTCATCATCCGGATATCTTTCTGGCTGCCGATGATCGTACGCAGCGTGCCGCCATACTGGCCGGGCTGCCGGCCCATCGCCGCGAGGTTCAACGCGCGCGGGCTTTTGGGCAGGCGCTCCGCGAGTGGCGGCAGAGCCCTGGCTTTCAGCTGCGGCTGAAGAAAATCCGGCTCCAGATCGCCGGCGCGCGCCGTGCCCGGCAGAAATGCCGAAGCCATGAGACCAAGGACAGTGCGGCGGCTGATCAATGGCGTAACTCGCTGACATCGGCCGAACGTCGGGCCAGCACGAGATGGCCGCCGCCGAGATCGAGCGGCGACAGCATATCCTCTTCGCCCTCGTCGCGGAATTGCGGGCCCCATGCGCTGGTGTCGGAAGCGCCGCCGAGCTTCAGCGTCTTGAAATCCATCGGCCGGTCGAGATCGGGGAAGGGGACTGCGGCGAGCAGCGAGCGCGTGTAGGGGTGGATCGGTTTCCTGAGCAGAATTTCGCGCGGTGCAAGCTCGACGATACGCCCGCCGCACATCACCGCGATGCGGTCCGCCATGTAGTCCACCACCGCCAGATTGTGGGATATGAACAGGTAGGTCAGGCCCAGTTCCTTCTGCAGGTCCTTCAGAAGGTTCAGGATCTGCGCCTGCACGGAGACATCGAGCGCCGAAACCGGCTCGTCGCAGATCAGCAGTTCAGGCCCCAGCGCCAAGGCGCGCGCAATGCCGATACGCTGACGCTGCCCGCCGGAGAAGCTGTGGGGATAACGCTGGATGAAGCGCGGATCGAGCCCGATTGCCTGCATCAGGCTCTTGACTGTGGCTAGCCGGGACGCGGCATTGCCACGTTGATGGATTTCCAGCGGCTCGCTCAAGATGTTTTCCACGGTCATGCGAGGCGAGAGCGACGAGACCGGATCCTGGAAAACCATCTGGAGTTTCGCCCGCAGCAAGCGCAGGGCGTCTCCCTCGGCTTCCAGGACGTCGATCGGTCCGTCGCGGCCGTTGAAGATCACGGAGCCGCCGGTAGGGGTGACGGCCCGCATCAGGATCTTGCTGACGGTGGTTTTGCCGCAGCCGCTTTCGCCAACCAGGCCCAGGCACTCACCTCGCCTGATGTCGAAGCTGACGCCGTCCACGGCGCGAACTGAGGTCTGATGGCTCCCGCCGAACCATCCGGAGTTGCGGATGGTGTAGACCTTTTTCAGATCCCTGACCGACAGCAGAATGTCGTCCGGCCCCTTCGCTTCCGGCGCCGTCTGCTTGCCCAGCAGGGTCCCGACATTCACCGGCACCTCGCGGAGCGCCTTCAGCCTTTCGCCAGGTTTCAGGTCGAAATGCGGGACGGCTGCCATCAGGCCCTTCAGGTAAGGGTGGCCTGGCCGGCGGAATATTGCCTCCACAGGGCCCGCTTCCATGATCTCGCCATGGTACATGACCACCACCTCGTCGGCGACATTGGCAACCACGCCGAGGTCGTGTGTGATCAGCAGCATTGCCATGTTGAGCTTGGTCTGGAGTCCACGAAGCAATTGCAGGATTTGCGCCTGGATGGTGACGTCCAACGCCGTTGTCGGCTCATCGGCGATCAACAGAGCGGGCCGGCAGATAAGCGCCATGGCGATCATGGCGCGTTGCCGCAATCCTCCCGAAAGTTCGAACGGATACATGTCGTAGGCGCGCTTGGGATTGGGAAACCCGACGAGGCCGAGCATTTCCTCGGTCCGTGCCTTGCGCTCCGTCCGGTCCATGTGCGTATGAATCTGCAGGGATTCGCTGACCTGGTTGCCGATCGTGTGCAGCGGCGACAGCGATGTCATCGGCTCCTGAAAGATCTTGCCGATGCGGCTGCCTCTCAACGCCCGGATTTCGGGTCCGTCTCGCGGCATCTGCAGGATATCCTGCGTCGTGCCGGGCTTTTTGGGATCGGAAAACAGGATACGGCCGCGAACATGGGCCGTGTTCGGCAAGATGCCCATCACGGCCTGGCTGAGAACCGATTTTCCGGAACCGGACTCACCGACAAGCGCGGTGACCTTGCCGGGCAGGACGCGAAGATTTGCCCGCCTGACGGCATGCAACGGTCCCCCGACAATGGCAAAAGAGATGCCAACATCCTCGATCCGCAGCAGATCAACGCCTGCATCCATTCCCACACCAGCCCCAATCTGGCGCCTCCCGACCGGCCCCAAAAAGCAAGACTAGCGCATTGTCAGCGCAGAGCAACTTGGATTCGAAACGAATTCCCCGGCGACCGGCGGCCGGACAGCATACCAGGGCGTCCAGATCGGATGGTGGTGACTACTGGAGCTTCCTCCGGTCGCCCGCCGACAGCCGCGCGGCATCGCGATGAAGTAGCATGACCTGCTCGGCGTCCGATATCCGATCGTGAAACGGCTGCAGCGCAGCGTCTTCATCGAGTACGAGAGCACCCGACAGATCGGGTGAAAGCACCGTCAGCTTCTGCTTGCTGCCCGCCAGTTCCTCCTCGCCGAGCGTCAGCCAGCTGTTGGCCCCGCAATAACCGGCGAAGTCCTTGCTGGCGAGAACGCTGTGCGGATATTTCTTGGTCAGGGTCTGGAGACGCTGGACCTCGTTTACAGCCGAGCCGAAGACCGAGAATGTGAGTCGGTCGGTAAGCCCGACATTGCCGAACATCACATTGCCGACATGCAGGCCGATACCAAATTTTATATCGCCCAGTCCTTGCTCTTTTCTGCGCAGATTGAGCTCCATCATGCGCATGCTGGCCTTGTGCGCAGCCGCAAGAGCAGCCTGGCAGGCGATCTCTGACTGCGCCCGGTGCCTTTCGCAGGGGTAGACGGCAATGAATCCATCCCCCAGGAAACTCATGATCTGCCCGCCTTTGCGATTGAAAGGTGCTGCGATGGCATCGAAAAACTGGTTCAGCGTATCGATATAGACTTCGCGGCCGGAGGTTTCGGCGAGCCTTGTCGACCCGCGCATATCGCCCATCACCAGCGCGGCCCGGATTGTGTCGCCCTCGCCGCGCTTGATCTGGCCGTCCAGCACGCGCCTGCCGGCGTCACCGCCGAGATACGTGGTCATCATGTTGTCGGCGAGCTTGGTGAGCACCGCCATCTTGCTTGCTATAGCGAGATGGTTCTGGATCCGCAGCAGCGCCGAAATCATGCTGTCGCTGAAGCCTGAAGCACTGTCGGTGGACCAGGACCCCAACATGCCCTGACTTGTATCGCCGTTGAAGGGATGGACGAAAGCCATGTAATCGGTGACGCCCATAAGCCTGAGCTCATCGAAAACAGGAAACTCCGACCGCACCGACGGGTCGAGCCGGCGCCGCAGATGATCGAGCTTGTTGCTGAGCAGATGGTAGTATGGGCTGGTCAGGAATCTGTCGGAATGGACGCCGTTCTCACTCCGGAAGCCTTCCACTTCCAGGCCTTGGCCGCGAATCCAGGTGAAACCGAGCGCGTCATAAAGCGGATGCAGCATCGAAAAGCTCAAATGCACCCGCTTCAGCGGCAGGCCGGCAGCAGCCAGCCGTTCACAAAAACCCTTGACCAATGTTTCCAGGTCGTCGCCCGCCAGCGCCGACTGGGTCAGCCAATCGGCAACCTTATCCATGAGAATGTTGGAAATTTCTGCTTGCGCTGTGCTCATGCTATCTCGAAACCCGTCGAAGACGAGCCATCTCCTTTGATCCGCAAAATTCTCGAAGTCAATGAAGCCGGCTTCGGGGGCAGAAGCCGGCGAAGAATATCCCGAATGACTGTCCTTGCAGGAAGCAAGCAGACGTCGACCGCACAAATCACCTGCAACACTATGTGGCGAGGCTGCCGGCGAAGTGCAATCCCGATCCTGACATCGCGCAAATAATTGGTCGGCTCAGGCCCCGTTGGGCTCGCCGGGTCCCAAGAACCATGGCCGCGGCGCATTGCGGAAAATCGATTCCCCAAGCCGTCATCAGACCGGCGCCTTCGCCTTCAGGCTTGCGGCAGCCATTGCATAGCCGCCGGCGGCGCCATCGATGAAGTGAACATGATCGCGCTGCAGCGGCGAGATGACGAGGCATGTCATCAAGGCCGACTTCTGGCGGTGCAGGCCATAGTTGCAGATGCCGGCCTCTTCCGCTTGTTTCAGCCGGTTCTCGATCCGCTGCAACACATCCGCGTCGACGTCGATGGTCATCTTCAAGCCGTCGTCGAACTTGCGGAAATCCGAATTGCTGGCCACCTCGCGCTTGTAGACCTTCGGATCGAAACCGCCGATCGTCCAGCCCAATTTGTCGGTGACGGCCGTAAGCGTCATCAGGAAGATCACCCACAGCTTGGCCAGCCACCGCCGCCCTGGCGGCGCCGTGGCCCGTGCCTCGACATCGAGGCCGGCGGGCAGGAGGCTGTAGGCCGGACCGTCCACCGGCACCGGGTGGCCATCGCGCTCCTGCCTGCCGGCAAGGGCGATGATGTCGGAAGCCAGAAACTGGAAACCACGCAAGTCGCGCGATGCCCCCGGCACGGCTATGATCGAGACAATTTCGCCATGCCGGGCTTCGATCGGGTTCCAGCGGCAGGAGAGGCCGGTCAGATCCGGCCGCGCGCCGGCCGGGGCGGGGTCGACGCGGTAGCGCCCGGCTTTCATTTCGGCTTCCGCCCAACTGCCGCCGCCGCCGGCGAACATGGCATAGAAGGCTGCTTCGGAGGCCTGGAACCTCGCCACGCGAACGTCGAGGCCTTGCGCTCTTATGTCCTTTATCGGCACGATTGCGGCACGCAAGGTCAGGTCCAGTTCGTCCGCCACCCATCTCTGGACAGAAGCCAGCGCGTTACGGGCGATCTCCAGCGCCGAGCCGGGAAACGCCACGAGCGCGCCGTCGCCGCCGAAGACGAAGGGAAGATCTTGCCGGCCCAGTGCATTGAGCAGCGCCGAAATGACGCTGGCGCCGGCCATATTGACGGTTTTGTAGCGCCCGGCTTCGATCGCCTTGGTCGAGCCGACGATGTCGGCGGTGGCCAGCGCCCAGCCATCGGGGAGAGGCCGATAGTTATCGATATCGGCAACGCTTTCGAACTTTGCGAAGACCGGCAAAGAAGCGACGAACGGGTCGGACGCGACAGCTGTTTCCATAAGCATCAGATAGCACATTCCAGCGCTTGAAGGTGAAGTCGATCATGCCTCGAAATTGACTTGGGCAGGCTTTGCGATGATAGGATCGCGCGATGCGAATTGCCTTCTACGCCCCGCTGAAGTCGCCCAATCATCCCGTTGTCTCCGGCGACCGCCAGATGGCACGGATGCTGGTCCAGGCGCTGCAGCATGGCGGGCATAGCGTCGAACTGGCATCGGAGTTGCGCTTCTATCTACGCCAGCCGGAACCGAAAAGTTTCGATGCGCTCATGATCGAGGCCCGGGACGAAGCCGCGCGACTGACAAGGCTTTGGGACCGTGACGGCAAGCCCGATCTCTGGTTCTCCTATCATCCCTACTACAAGGCGCCCGACCTGATCGGGCCCGAGCTGGCGTTGGCCTTTGCTGTCCCCTATGTGACGGCCGAAGCCTCCTATTCCGAACGGCGCAACGCCGGTTCGTGGGCCGATAGCCAGGCATTGGTGGCGCGAGCCATCGAGCAGGCGGCGCTGAACATCTGCTTCACGCAAAGGGATCGCCAGGGGCTGGCGGATGCTGTTCCCCACGCCGCTCTCGGTATGCTTTCACCCTTCATCGACACATCGGCATTCCACGAAATGCCGGTACTGGATTATCCGACGCGCCTCGTGACCGTCGCCATGATGCGCCCGGGCGACAAGGTCTTGAGCTATCGCATGCTGGCGCAGGCGCTCGGGTTAATCGGCCACCTCCCCTGGACGCTGTCGGTCGTCGGGGACGGACCTGCCCGTGACGAGGTAAAGGCGCAATTCGCCGGCTTGCCCGCCGACCGTATCGAATGGCTTGGCGCGATTGAGCCGGTCGCCGTGCCGGATGTCCTCTATCGCGGGGGAATCTACGTCTGGCCGGGTTACGGCGAGGCCTATGGCATTGCCTATCTTGAAGCACAGGCCGCCGGCCTTCCGGTGGTGGCTCAGGACATTGCTGGCGTGCCGGAGGTCGTGCGGCATGGCCAGACCGGGCTTCTCACCCCGCCAGGCGATGTGGCGGCGTTCGCTTCCGCAATTGCAAGGCTTCTGGCCAATAATGATGAAAGAACCATCATGGCTGCAGAGGCCAGACGTTTCGTTCTCGAAGAACGCTCTCTCGGTGCTGCAAAGGCCCGTCTGGCGGAACTTCTCAAGATGATCCCGTTGTCATGACATCCGACCCGACTTGGCAGCCCCTGGTGGACGAGCTGGCGTACCGGCAACGGGCGGGCCGCAAGGCAGAGTTCTGGCTGCGCGACGATGACGCCGTGGATCCGACGCCGGCGCTCGATCGGTTGCTCGACCTCACCGGTGACTTCGCGGTGCCGGTCACTCTGGCCGTCATTCCGGCCCGGACCGACGGGACGCTTGTCGTCCGGCTTGACGCGGCGCCGCATGCCACGGTCGCCATTCATGGCTGGGCGCACCGAAATCATGCGCCCGAGGGTCAAAAAAAGCAGGAGCTCGGCGCGCATCGGCCACGCGAGGTGGTGCTGGATGAGCTGGCCGGCGGGCTGTCGCGCGTAACAGGCCTGCACGGCGCACGTGCGGTTCCGATGCTGGTGCCGCCCTGGAACCGGATCGACGCCGGTCTGGTACCCGACCTCGGATCGATAGGATTTGCGGCATTGTCGGTGTTCGGGCCGGCAAGGCCGGCTTCCCTGGCGGTCATCAACAGCAATGTCGACATCATGGATTGGCATGGCACGCGCGGCTGCCGCGATCATGGTCTGTTGGTTCAGGCCATCGTCGCGCAATTGCAGCGTGCATTCGACGGCGGCGAACCGGTCGGCCTGCTCACCCACCATCTCGTCCATGATGAATCGGCCTGGCTTTTCCTCGAACGGCTGTTCACGATCACCGCGCGGGCAGAAGCCTGCGCATGGCTTCCGATCAGCACACTGACAGAACGCAGCGCCGGAAAATAGCTCAGCGCTTTTTGTGCAAGACTGGAAATGTGAGCGTCTGGCCATCCCGCGCCGCAAAAGCGCCGGCAAATCTGTCCTTGGCCAGTTTCTCCATCTCGTCCAGCTCATCGTCTGTGCGTGCCGGATCGTGGTGAAACAGCGCAAGCCCGCGCGCGCCGGCCGCCTCGCAGAGCTTGACGCCCTGTTGCCATGTCGAGTGCCCGTTGCCGCGGTAGCGCTCCATTTCCTCCTCGGTGTAGGTGCAATCGTAAATGACGAGGTCGGCATTCTCGATCAGACCGAGCACCGCCGGATCGAGTTTGCCCGGCTCGTGCTCGGTGTCTGTGATGACCGCCACGACGCGGCCCCCCCATTCGACCCGGTAGCCGATGCAGCCGCCCGGATGGGTAAGACTACCGGTTCGTACAACAACTCCTTCGCGTGGCCGAAGCAGGTCTCCGGATGCGAAATCGCGGCAGTCGAGGCTCGCCTTGCAGACACCGAGTGTCACCGGAAACCATGGCGGCCGAATGAATTCATCGACCATCTGCCGCGTCGTCATGCGTCCAGCCAGATGCCCGGACCAAAGCGTAACTTTGATGCCTCGTTCATAAATAGGCTTGAAAGCCGGCAGCCCGATGATGTGATCGTAATGGCAATGGGTGAAAAACAGGTCGAAATCGGTGACGCCCGCCGCCCGAAGCGTCCTGCCGGCAGGCCGCAAGCCGGAGCCCGCGTCGAACAGAAGCGTATGCTTGCCGCATTGCATCTCGATGCAGATCGTGTTGCCGCCATAGCGAGCAAATTCTGGCCCCGACACCGCAATGCTGCCGCGCACGCCCCAAAACCTGACAAGGAAGAAATCGTCGTCCATGCACCCTTTCGCCCATCGTAGCCAACCAACTGCTGCCAGAGTCGTTCCAGGAAAGGTGTGACACGGTTCCGGAAACTGCATCAAAACAAAGAAACAGAGCGGCTCGCCGCTTCAGTGCAACTGTGAATCGCTCTCGGCCGTTCGTGCGTCGATCAGGTCCGCGGTCGTACTGCTTAGCCTATCGGCAAGAACCCGCAATATCTCGATGGTCATTTCGGGAAACTCCTTCATAAGCCTCAGGAAATGGTCCTTGCGGATTCTCAAGGCCTCCAGCTCACTTGCCGCTTTGACGGTGGCAGTACGGGAGCTGTTGCACAATATGGCAATCTCGCCAACGATCGAATTTGGCAGCAATTCAGCAACTTTGATCGGCCCATTGTCGGAATCGACCAGAATATCCGCGCTGCCCGAAAGGATGACATAGGCGGCGTCTGCCTCGTCGCCCTGCCGGAAAAGAATCTGGCCGGCACTGTAGTTCACGCGATCGGACGTGAACGCGAGCAGCTTGAGCTTTGTCGGCTCGATGCCAGAGAACAAGGGAACGCGTTGCAGCATTCCAACTTCATCCTTGAGCAGCATTGTCGCAAACCTTCCTGAATTCGCGTTTGCCAGACTATGACACAAGTTCCTTGAAGATACCGTTTCCCGCCAAGAGTGTCTCGTGTGTTCCGTCTTCCACCAATTGGCCTGAGTCAAAGACCACAACCCGATCGAACATCGCCGCCATTGCCGGATTCGTCACCACCCACACAATTGCCGGCGAATGGCCGTCGCGTCTGGCTTCGTCGAGCACATTCCGCAACACTTTGTCCTGCACGCGCTGGTCGAGCGCCGACAGCGGCCGATTGAGAATGAGGAAATCGGGACGCTTGAGCAAGGCGCGGGCAACATCGAGCTTCTGTCGCTGTCCGCCGGTCAGCCGCCTGCCGGCGGCGCCGACGTTGAAGTCCAGGCCGACATCCAGAAGCTCGGCATAAAGTCCCAGTTCGTCAAGAATATCATAGACGATGGAGCGAATACGGTCCGGCGCGTCGGGATGGTTGTTGCCGACACGCCCGAACAGGACGTTGTCCATGACGGTGGCCGCGGCGATGTATTTGGCAGGATCAAACCGTTCGACAGCTTTCTCCAGCTCGGCCGGCAGGTTTTCATAGAACTGGTTGCGTGCAGCGATGATCTTGCTCATCAGCTCGTCGGTCAACAGGCCGAAGCGATGCCGGGGCTCGATATAGGCAAAGCTTAAGGTGACCATCATGGCGCGGTCGTTCTCCGAAACCGCATCGTAGGGGCGATTCTTGAGCCGTTGCAGCAAGGTTTCGTAGGCGGGTATCTCCTCGGCGCTCATGAAGGCGAGCTGCTGGAAGAACTGGTGTTCGGGCGGCAGGTCGGCAAACAGCTCGATCGCCTGTTCGGCGATCTCCATGCCCATTTCGTAGAGCGTGCGGTCGAGGCCGGCTTGCTTCAGCACGGAAGCAAAATAGGGATTGGACGCCAGTGCCTTGTGAGCCAGTTCGGGGCCGGCCGCGGCGCCGAAGAGCAGGTTCTGGCCGATCGTCGCTTCCTTGTTGTAGGCGCCCGGTTCAAAAGGAACCACCAGCGCGCTCAGGCCTTCTTCCTCCAACCGGGTTCGCAGCGCCGCACGCAATTCGACGATCCGCTCGGCAAGCTTCGTGTGGCGCTTGAGGTCGGCCGAAGAGCGCAAGCCAAGATCCAGAATGTCGCGCGACAGAAGAACCGCGTCGAGCACCCGGCGCACGGCTTCGAAGAGGTCGTGCGGGCCGGTGGCGCCGGCGGAGGCATAGTTGATCCAGTCGCTGCGGATATCGAGATCCGGATTGCCCGACCGGCGCGCCTCGTCGATATTCCAACGGTGCTGGTCCGCCGCTGCGCCGTCATATGTCACCGATGTCAGCGGCGCATGCTTCAAACCGTAGAGCAAATTGTCGCGCAGGCTTGCCTGGAACAGGAAAACATCCGACGAAGCGTAGGACATGCGCCGGCCGGTCACGGCTTCGGGGAGATCAAGCAAGTCATCGGAGCCCGAAACGATCCTTCCGCTGTCCGGCCAGGTCAGCCGCGCAAAGGCTTCCGCAAGCGCCTCCGCTCCCCCTGTTGCGGTGCTGACCAGAGCCACCGTCTCACCCGGCTTGACCTCGAGCGAGATGCGATTGAGGAGCATTGCGCCGCCATCGTCTGCTATCGACAGGCTGACCGCCGACAGCGGCTTGGTCATCGGATCGGGATCGTCGACCGTCAGTGCTCCGATTTCCGGCGCGATGATATTCTCGACGGTGAACTGTTCGACGACCTGCTGATATTTGACCTGGACATCCTGCCGGTCCTGATCCCAGTCGATCAGTTCCTTCATCGGTCCGGGCAAGTCCTTGTAAGCGCCGATCACGGCCACGAGCTGGCCGACATCCAACCTCCCCTGGATGACCAGATAGCCACCGATCATGTAAAACAGAAAGGGCGTGAGCTGCGCGAGAAAATTGTTGAGGAACTTTACCATGAATTTCCATTGGTAAAGATCGAAGCGGATTTTGAAGATGAGCCCGAGCCGGGCTGCTATGTCGGCGCGCTCGTAGTTCGACGTATCGTGGACGTGAACCGCGCCGATGCCGTCGACGATTTCGCCAACCCGGCCTGAAAGCGCGCGCGCCGTCAACTGCCGCTGGCGCCCGAGCACGAGCAGCCGCCGCCGCATTCGCGGGATAAGCACGATCTGGATCGCCACGATCACGACCGCTATCATTCCGAGCCAGACGTTCTGGACCATGATGAACAGCATGGCCGTCAGCGCCTGGCCGCCGAGCAGCACCGGCTGCAGGAAGGCATCGCCAATGAAGCCGCCCAGCGGCTCCACCTCGTCCTTCACCATGGTCGCCACTTCGGCGGATTTCACCCGCTTGAAGTAAACCGGCGGAAACCGCAGCACACGATCGACCAGATCGAAACGAATACGCCGCAGCATGCGTTCGCCGAGCCGGCCCTTGTAAGTGTTGATGTAGAGCTTGAACAAGCCGTTGATGACGACCAGCAAGAGGAAAACAAGGCTGAGCGCAAGCAGCGTCGACGTGCGGTCGAGCTGAAAACCGGAGAAGAACTGCACCTCGCCGATGAACGGCAGGTTATAGTGCAACCTCATGAATGGCAGGGTCGCGCCCGGTTGCTCGAACCCCTTGCCCTGGATCGGGCCGTTGACGATCAGCTTCGGCAGGTCGAACGACATGAAATACGGGACCATCGAAAGCACGACGATCATCAATATCCAGAGCTGCTGCTTCCTGGTGTGCGTCCAGATATAGCGGGCTAGGCTGGTTTCCATATGCGATTGTCAGTTTGAAGGATGCGGAATGTAAAGGCACCTGCTGGCGAATGGTGTATCGGCCATGTCTTCGCTGCCATCGACCAGTTCGAAGCGGCAGCTGCGCGCCAGACGGATGGGCGCCGATGGTCCGGACAAATGCAATCGGCCTCCTCCGGTCAATGGCGAAACGGCTTGCGCCACAGTCGCGTCCGCAAGTCGAACAGGCTTGCAAGAGGCAAGATTGCGTTGTGTCGCCCGAAATCCCAACATAGAAGACGAATATGATGGATGTCACGCAACCACGCAATGCCGGCATGGGTGGGCATGAGCAAGCCCTGGACCTCACGCGGGGAATTGCCGCCTATGTCGACCACCCTCTCGTGGCCGGGCTGGCGCGCGTCATCGCCAAGCATCCGCAGGCCGATATCGCCAATGCCTTCAACCACAAGCAGGTCGCCTGCAAGATGTGGGCGCTCGACAGGCTGTTCGAAAGCTGCGGCGGCCGGTTCGAGCGCATATGGGTTCTGGGTGGATGGTACGGCGTATTGCCGGCGATGCTTTTCAATGACGCCCGCTTCGACATCGGGGCGATCGACAGCATCGACATCGATCCCGAAGTCGGCGCGGTCGCCCGGACACTCAACCGGCAAGCCGGCGAGCGGTTTCAAGCGCTGACGGCAGATATGTACACACTCGACTATGCCGCCGGCGGGCCTGACCTGGTGGTCAATACGAGCTGCGAACACATAGCCGATCTCAGCGCCTGGCTTGCCCTGCTTCCGCGGGGTACGAACGTGCTGCTGCAGTCGAACGATTATTTCAGCGAGCCGACGCACATCAACTGCGTGGCGTCACTTGCAGCCTTCGAAGCCATGGCGGCGCTGCGGCAGATCAGGTTCTCCGGCGAATTGCCGACAAAAAATTATACACGCTTCATGCTGATCGGAGCTGTTTGAAGCGCTCGCACAGGATTTGCGCCGAGCGCCGCGCCCCTTCCAGATCGAGACGATGCGCGGCTGGCGGCGGTCCGGCAAGCGCCTGCTCGATCGCATGCGCCAGACCTTCAGGCGTCAGGTCCTGTTCCGTCAGCACCGTTGCAAGACCGAGCTCTTCGAGCATCAGAGCGCGACGCGTCTGCTCGGTTTCCCCGCCGGCTGCAAATGGAACGAGCAGCGAGCGACACCCCGCGCGCATGACATCGCAGACCGTGTTGTAACCCGCCTGCGAGACCGACAGGCGGGCGCCGGTCAGCAGGCTGGCGAAATCCTCGCGGAACCGGAAGATGGACAGGCGTGGGGAGGCATCGCGTGAAATCGCGTCAAACTCGTCCTTCGGCAGGTTTGGGCCGGTGATCAAACACCATGTCCAGGCGTTATCGGCATTTCGCGCCGCCGCGACGGTGGATCTGACAAGGCTCTTTCCGGCCGCCCCGCCGCCAACCGACACCAGAACGTCGAAGCGCTCTGAGGCCGCTTGCGCCGGCGGCGCGGCAACGAGCCCGGTGTAGGCGACCTCGGCCCTGATCGCCCCAGCCAGCGGAAATGTCTTGTCGATGGTTGCGAAAGCCGGATCGCCATGGACCATGACAAGATCGAAATGCCTGTTGACGAGATCGACCGTTTCTTCGTTTCGGCTCGGCTTCACGCGCTCCTGAAGGATGTCGCGGACGGACGCCGCCAGCAGCGGTCTGGGCGATGTCGCTTCGATGGCCTCGATCAGTGGCAAGAGTTCGAAACGCATCTGCCGGCGTCCAAAGGGAAACGCCTCGATAATGACGATGTCGGGCCTGTAATTCCGGAAAGCCTGCAGCAGCATCTCTGAGCGCCGCGTCTTGAAATCATCGTCGATGGCTTTGCCCTGCAGGTCGACAAGTCCGGAAAACCCTTCGTCACCGGAGGTGACAGGCGGCAGGGTCACGGATTTTACACCCGATCCCGGAAATCCCGCGATCGGCGCTCCGCCGGTCACGACGGTGACGTCGAACCCGTCATCGACCAGAGCCGCCGCAATGCGGCTGGCGCGCGCGAGATGGCCGATGCCGAGCAGGTGCTGAACATAGAAGAAAGCGCGCAGCCGCTTCATTCGGCGACCCGCCACTCCCGCTCGAACAGTTCCTTGAGCTGTCCAATGCCTGCCACATGGTCGAAATTGCTTCGCACGCGCCGCTCCGCGGCGTCGCCGAGGCGGGCGCGCAGGACGGGATCGCGGATCAGGCGCTCCAGCGCCTGTGCCAGGGCAGTCGGGTTTTCCGAGGGAATCAGCAGCCCGGTTTCATCCGACGATAAAAGCTCCGGCACGCCGGAAATATCGGTCGACACGCAGGCAAGCCGCTGGCTGGCCGCCTCCACCAGAACATTCGGCAGGCCGTCCCGGTCGCCGTCCGCGGTGATCCTGCAGGCCAAAGCGAAAATGTCGGCGCTGCGGTAGTGCTCAAGCACCTCCTCCTGCGCCAGCGCGCCTTTCCAGGAGACGCGCCCCTCCAGCCCGAGCCTTTGCGCCAGCGCTTTCAGCCGTTTCAGTTCCTCGCCGCCACCGATATGCTCGAAACGCCACGCCAGATCGCCAGGCAAGAGGGCAAGAGCCTCGAGCAACGTATCATAGCCTTTCTTTTCAACGGCGCGTCCGACACTCAAGATCATGACCGGTTCGGCCGGCGCCGAGCCGTCATGCTGTTTTCGCGCCTCGCCGAAACTGCCGAAGCGGTCAAGGTCGAGCCCATGATAGCTCAGATGCACGGACGAACTGCCGTTGGCGAGTTTTTTCAGATGGTCGAAGCCGGTTTTCGTGCACGTGACCGTCCAGCGCGCCGAGGAAAGCTTGCCGGCCAGATCCCAGTCCGCCGACGTCCAGATGTCCTTGGCATGGGCTGAGCAGCTCCAGGGCAAGCCACGAAGCTGGCTGGCATAGCGCGTCACAGATGCCGGCGTGTGCGCGAAATGGGCATGCAGCCATCCCGCGTCTTGCGGCCATTCGGCGGCCAACACGAGCGCTTGCCCGAAGCGGCGCGCGCGATTGCGGGTAAAGTCGCGGCGGATATCGGCAGCCAGCGATTTGAGCGCGCGCCAGAAGCCAGGCCGCGGCAGACAGGCAAACAGCGACCGAAGCACGCGCAGCGGCTCTCTGTGCAGATATTCCGGTAGATAGTGGACGGGGGCCTTGATCTCATCGTGCACGGGATGGCGTTTTGCGTCGGTCGGCCGCCTGAGCGCGAAAAGTATCAGGTCGAACCCCGCACGCTCCAGACCGAGCAGCTCCTGCGCGATGAAGGTTTCCGACAGCCGCGGGTAGCCCTTCAGAACCACGACGATCTTGCGGTGTTGCAACTCAGTTCATGCCTTCAATGACCGAAAGGTGATGGCCGGCCCGCCGGTCGAGCAGTTCCGCGACGATTTCGGAAATATGAGGCAGCCCTTCCAGCGTCAGATGCGCATTGCTCTGCGATGGGCGGGGCCGGCCCGGCAAAACCTGCAGCGCATCGGCGAACCGCTGGGCATCCTCGGCCTCCTCAGGCAAAAGCATCTCGATGAGGCCGAGTTCGGCTGCGCGCCGTGCCCGGATCAGCTGTTCCTCGCGCGGCGTGACGCGCGGCACGATCAGCGCCGGCTTGTCGAAAGACAATATCTCGCAATAGGTGTTGTAACCGCCCATCGCCACCACCGCCTTGGCGCCGGCAATCAGCTCTTCCATGCGGTTGTCGAATTCGATGATCTTGACATAGGGGATCTTGGCCCCTTTCCTGACCAGCTTGTTGCGCTTGCGCGCCGGCATGTAGGGCCCAAGCACGATCAGCGCCCGGTGCTGCAATCGCGGATCCTGCTGATAGGCCTCGATGACGTTGTGGATCAGGTCGGCGCCGTCACCGCCGCCACCGGTGGTAACCAGGATATAGTCGCCCTCGGGCCGGTGGCCGGGCAACTGGTTCTGCTGCAGGCTCCGTTGCAGGAAACCGACGAACTTCATCTTTGCCCTGACCGCCGGCGGCACGTCCAGGCCGGTCAACGGATCGTGGAAATCCGGCGGGCCATAGACCCAGACCTTGTCGTAGAACAGGCCAATCTTGCGCATCACATCCCTGCGTGCCCACTCCGCTTCGAGCAAATGCGGCGCGTCCATCACCTCGCGCAGGCCAAGCACGAGCGTGGTGCCCCGCGTCTTGAGGTAGGACAGCGTATCCTCGATCTCTCCGCGCAGCCCCAGCGGTTCCTTGTCAACGATGAAGATATCCGGCCGGAAGCTCTCGGCTGTGTGGCGAATAATCGACTGCCGCATCCTGAGCGTCTCATGCAGATCGATGTCCTTTTCCAGCGAGGTGTATTCGCCGTTGCGTAGCTTGATGACGCTGGGGATCTTCACGAAGTCGACGCGGGCGCGGTAGTCGAAGGCGCCGGCGATGGTCGCACCCGAAATGATTAGCACCTGAAGTCCGCGGAAATCCCCGACCAGCGAATGAGCGATCGTTCGGCAACGCTGCAAATGGCCGAGCCCGAACGTGTCGTGGCTGTACATGAGAATTCGTGCGTCTTTTGCGTGCTGTGTCATTGTGAACGTCTTTTAGAATTCTCGCCGGACCGTGGGCAACCCCGCAGGCTTCGAAACCATTCTCGCGGGTCTATCGACCTGTTTTGAAACATGGGGGCGAGAGGTACGCAACGGCATTCTTCACCAGGTCACGAATGCCAGGGGCGCTGATTGTGGCGCCATGCCTTGTCTTCGCCGACGATAGACGGCCCGAGCACAAATCTCTGTCATGAGGCTTGACCCCGTGGAATTAAATGCCCTGCGGCCTGAGGCAGGCAAAGCGCACATTGCGAAAAATCAAGGGCGACCAAGGCGAAACGAGGCTGCCGCACATTGTGAGGAGAACCCGCACCTTGGGAAAATGCTTCATAATCCATCGAAACACAACGGCCGCCAGAGGCCGCACGTTGCGGCCTTTTATCCTGCCATCAGCCTTGGCCTGTGGCAAGCGTCCGGTCCTTGCACCGTTCAAGCTGGTGCAATCTCGCGTCATCCGGCTTGCTCCGCCATGTGGAGGATAGCTTCGCCCTCAATGAGATTCGCAGGCCGGGCGCCCCATTCGCCAGATCCGTCACAAAGCTTTGCGTGAACACGCCGGCCGGAACGGCGGCTAAGCCAGCCGAGCCCTTGTCGTCCTCGGCGTTGCCAGCAGCAGACTTGTCTCGCTGCCGGTTATCCCGGGGATGAGCCGTATCCGCCTAAGCACCGCGTCGAAATCGGTGAGCGAGGCCGTGCCGAGTTCGACCACCAGGTCCCAGCGGCCATTGGTGGTGTGAATGGTCGAAACCTCGGCGAGGCCGCCAAGCGCCCGGACCACGCGGTCGGCAGCATGGCCCTCGATCTCGATCATCATCACGCCGCGTATCCGCTGGTCGACCGCGTCGGCGCGCAGCACCACCGTGTAGCCGATGATCTCGCCCGTTTTTTCCAGTCGCTCCATGCGCGCCCTGACCGTGGCGCGCGACACCCCGAGATCGACCGCGAGATCGGAGATGCTGCGCCGGGCATCATGCCTGAGCAGCGTGACCAGCCTTTCGTCGAGCAAGTCCATGATTCTATCCACTTTGACCAAACTGACTTATCGAATTGATAAATCATTCTTCTCGAAATGCCAATTTCGCCTGTTCATACTGCCGGGCCGGGATGGTTCATTCCACGCATCAACCGCCCAATCAATTTACAAGGACAACAAAAGCCATGCGCTGCAGGATCGTTGGCGCGCCGGTGCAGGACGGCGCCGGCAGGATGGGATGCGAGATGGGGCCAAGCGCGCTGCGCACCGCCGGGCTTGTCTCGGTGCTGTCGGAGCTCGGCCACGAGGTCGAGGACTGGGGCGCAGTGCAACCGGCCGCCGTGCGCGCAATCGTCCATGGCAATCTCGCGCTGAAGGCCCTACCGGAGATTTCCGCCTGGACGGCGGCAATTGCCGAGACCGCCTATGCGGCTTCGCGAGACGCCATGCCGATCTTCCTTGGCGGCGACCACGCGATATCGGCCGGCACTGTGTCGGGCATAGCCCGCCGCGCCGCCGAACGCGACCGGCCGCTCTTCGTGCTGTGGCTCGACGCGCATCCGGATTTCCACACGCTCGATACCACCGTCAGCGGCAATCTGCACGGCGTGCCGCTCGCCTATGCCAGCGGCCGGCCGGGCTTCAACGGTTATTTCCCGGACCTGCCTGTCGCCGTCGACCCTGCCCACATCTGCGTCATGGGCCTGCGCAGCGTCGATCCGGCGGAGCGCCGGGCGCTGAGCGAAGCGGGGGTTACCGTGCACGACATGCGCACCATTGACGAGCACGGCGTCGCACCTTTGCTGCGCGCCTTCCTGGCCATCGTCGAAAAGGCAAACGGCCTGCTGCATGTCAGCCTCGACGTCGACTTCCTCGACCCCTCCATCGCGCCGGCCGTCGGCACCACCGTGCCCGGCGGCGCCACCTTCCGCGAGGCGCATCTGGTGATGGAGATGCTGTCCGACAGCGGCCTGGTCTCCAGCCTTGATCTGGTCGAACTCAACCCGTTCCTCGACGAGCGCGGCCGCACCGCCACGCTGATTGTCGACCTCGCCGCCAGCCTGATGGGCCGGCGCATCATGGACCGCCCGACCCGCAGCCATTCCGGAAGCATTGCATGACCCAGCCTTCCCGCCTTGCCATCGTCCCTTTCGTCAGCGTCGACCGCATGATGAAGCTGGTGCTGACCATCGGCGTCGAGCGGTTCCTCACCGAACTCGCCGCCTATATCGAGGAGGATTTTCGCCGCTGGGAGCTGTTCGACAAGACGCCGCGCATCGCCTCGCACAGCCATGACGGCGTCATCGAACTGATGCCGACCAGCGACGGCCGGCTATACGGCTTCAAATATGTCAACGGCCATCCCAAGAACATGCGCGAGGGGCGCCAGACCGTCACCGCCTTCGGGGTGCTCGCCGATGTCGGTTCCGGCTATCCGATGCTGCTCACCGAAATGACGATCCTGACGGCGCTGCGCACCGCGGCCACCTCCGCCGTCGCCGCCAAATATCTGGCGCCCAGGGGCGCGCGCTCAATGGCCATCATCGGCAATGGCGCCCAGTCCGAATTCCAGGCTGTCGCCTTCAAAGCGCTGCTCGGCATCGACCGGCTGCGGCTCTACGACATCGACCGATCGGCTTCGGAAAAATGCGCCCGCAACCTCGCCGGCAAAGGCTTTGACATCACCATCTGCGCCACCGGCCAGGATGCTGTGGAAGGAGTCGACATCATCACCACGGTGACCGCCGACAAGCAGTCCGCCACCATCCTCACCGACAACATGGTCGGTTCCGGCGTGCACATCAACGCGGTCGGCGGCGACTGCCCCGGCAAGACGGAACTGCACCGCGACATCCTTTTGCGCTCCGACATCTTCGTCGAGTTCTCGCCGCAGACGCGCATCGAGGGCGAAATCCAGCAGCTCCACGCCGACCATCCGGTGACCGAGTTGTGGCAGGTGATGACCGGCAAGGCGGAAGGCCGCAAGACGGCGGAACAGATCACCTTGTTCGATTCCGTCGGCTTCGCCACCGAGGATTTTTCCGCACTGCGCTATATCAGAGACCAGCTTCAGGCCACCGGCCTCTACGAGGAGCTCGACCTGCTCGCCGATCCCGACGAGCCGCGCGACCTCTTCGGCATGCTGCTCAGGGCAGCGCTGCAGCCGGCAGCCGCCTGAGGGGCTTCAGCCGCGCAACGGCGCGCAGCTCTCCCGTTCGACGAGCACCGGGGTGAGCACTTCGCGGCGCGAATGCGCCGCCGGCTCGGCAACCCGCTCGAGCAGCAGGCTGACCGCCCGCGTGCCGATCTTCTCGACCGGCTGTGCGATCGTCGTCAGTGGCGGCCAGGTGGTGACGGCATAGGGTATGTCGTCGAAGCCGATCATCGACATGTCGCCGGGGACCCGCAATCCGCGCCCGCGCAGCACTGTCAGCGCGCCCATGGCCATCAGATCGTTACAGGCAAACAGCGCCGTGATCCCCGGCGCCTGCGCCATCAGCCGCTCCATCGCCATGCGGCCGCCGGCGAAGTGGTAGTCGGAATCCACCACCGAGGCCGGCGGCAGGTCGAGGCCGGCTTCCTGCAGCGCCATGGCGAAGCCGCGCAGGCGGGCGGGGCTGGAGCTGGAATCGCGCGGGCCGCCGATGACGCCGATCTTCTCGTGGCCGAGCCCGGCCAGATAGCGGCCGGCGAGATAGCCGCCATGATCGTGATCGACCAGCACGGAATCGACATTGACCGAATGGATCTCGCGGTCGATCAGCACCGCCGGCACGCCGGGCAGAAGGCTGGAGAACACCCGCGCATGATCCGACGAGCCGGCGAAGATCAGCCCGTCGATCTGCTTGGCCATCAGCACCTGGAGGTAGCGCTCCTCCTTCTCGGCGCTGCCGTCGGAGTTGCACAGGATCACAGTATAGCCGGCAAGGAAGCCGGCATCCTCGATCTGGCGCGCCACGCCGGCGAAGAACGGGTTGGAATTGTCCGGCAGCAGCAGGCCGATGGTCTTGGTCTCGCCGCGCCTCAGGCTGCGCGCCAGCGTGTTCGGGCTGTAGCGCAAGGCGGCGATGGCCGAATGCACGCGCTCGGCCGTCTCAGGCTCGACATGGCGCGTGCGGTTCATCACATGCGAGACGGTTGCGACCGACACTCCGGCATGGCGCGCGACATCGGCAATCGTCGTCATTTCTTGTCCCCTAGTGCATGTCGCCCGGAGTGTCCGGCGGATCTGGGAAAATGACATCCATAAAACAAAAACCAAAAAGCGCGACGCGCTTTATCGGATCACCCTCAACAGCTTTTCCCGATAGGCATCCAGAATGACGGCGAGCACAATGACAAGGCCTAGCACGATCGGCTTGAAATTGTCGCCGACGCCGAGCAGCTCGTACCGAACGCCGGCGACCGGGCCACCGATGTTGACGTAACAGATAGACCATGGCGACGATGCCGGCGCGTTCTCCCTTCCGCCGGAGCGCTGTATCCTTCTCAGGCTAGTGATTCCCGCAGACAGGAAACCTTCATGAACGGCCTGACGCCCATACTTTCCACCGTGACCGCCTCGTTCCTTGCCTCCTTCGTCGAAGTGGTCGAGGCCTTCACCATCGTGCTGGCGGTCGGCGTCACCCGCAGCTGGCGGCCAGCGCTGACAGGCGCGGCGCTGGCGCTGGCGGTGCTGGCGGCTCTGGTGCTGGCCTTCGGACCGCTGCTGGCGCTGATTCCCATTGCGGTGCTGCAGTTCGTCGTCGGCGTGCTCCTGGTCCTGTTTGGCATGCGCTGGTTGAGAAAGGCCATTTTGCGCAGTGTCGGCGTCATCGCCCTGCATGAGGAGGACGCGGCCTTTTCAAAGGAAACCGCCGCTTTGCAGCAGCAGGCCAATGACCGCCGCGCCGATTATCTGGCCGGGCTCGCGGCCTTCAAGGCGGTGCTGCTCGAAGGTGTCGAGGTGGTGTTCATCGTCATTGCCGTCGGCGCCGCGCATGCACAGACCTTCTATGCCAGCCTTGGCGCGTTGGCGGCTTTCGTCCTGGTAACGATCATCGGCCTTGCGGTGCACAGGCCGCTGGCGCGGGTGCCGGAAAACGCGCTCAAATTCGCCGTCGGCCTGATGTTGACAAGCTTCGGCATTTTCTGGACCGGCGAAGGCCTGGGTACCGACTGGCCGGGCGCCGATCTGGCGCTGCTGGCCATCTTCGCAATCATCGCCGTCGCGTGCTTCGCCATGGTGCGCTGGTTGCGCGCCAGCTACCCCAAGGCTGCACAAGGAGTTGCTCGATGAACGTCGTCCGCCTCATTCTAAAGGAGCTCGTCGGGATGTTCATCGACGACGGCAGCCTTGCGACGCTGGCGCTGCTGTTGATCGTAGCGATTGCCGCGGCAGTGAAGCTGCTGGCGTTGCCGCCGCTTGCCGGCGGCGTCCTGCTTCTGCCCGGCTGCCTCGTCATCCTGCTCTACAGCGTGCGCCGCGCGGCACGGCGCTCCGGTCAGTAGAGGGTGAAAAACACCGGCAGCATGCCGCTGATCCGCAACTGCTCAATCGTCTCGATGGCCGGGAACAGCGCCAGGAAATAGAGCCCGTCCGTGAATGTCCGCCGCAACGCCTTTGTCGAGAACCGGCGTTCGGCTTGATCGTGAAACAGCAGCGGGTTCGGCCAGAAAGGCGGCGTGCGTTCGGCATAGACGCTGTAGGCGGGGCCGAACTTTCCAAACAGGAACTCGGCTTCCTTGCGCGCCGTCACCCGGAACACCAGGTAGCTCACCAGAGCCAGCGCCGCCGCCACCAGCACCGAGCCGTACATCAACCCGACGCCCGCCGCGCCGACCGTGGAAAAGAAGTAGAGCGGGTTCCGGCTCATCGAGAACGGGCCGATGGTGACCAGCTCGTCGTTCTTCCTGCCGCCGACATAGAGAATGCTCCACAGACGGCCAAGGAAGCAGACCAGCACGAAGCCGATGCCCAGCGCCTCAATGTATTCGTGCCCGTCCGAGCCTTCGACGAGAAAGGGCTTGGTGAACAGCAACAGCATGACGGTGAGGGCTGCCGCCACTTGTATGACGAGCAGGCGCTTGTGCTGGTCGAACGCCTTAGCTGCCGGCTTGGGGGGAGCGTAGCTCATCATAGTTCCTGCACCCCGGCAGGGCTCATAGCGCCGGTGTCTCGCCACCCACTAGCGCTTCCGTGCGGCGATGGCGAGGCAACCGGCAGGAATTTCAGCCATTCTTACGAATTTGTAAGCGGGCGGACAGATTGCGGCGAGGTCGCCTGCCCATAGTCCTTGTGCCGGCCGACCTGCCGGACATCGTTTCATCACCGCCTGGATACCGGCGCAAGACAGGAACACCAGCATGAAAAAGCTAGCCCTCGCTTTCTCGCTCTGCGCCATTGCCATCGCCAACCCGGTTTTTTCAGCCGCTTCCGCTGCGACGCTTTGCGAAGACGCTCTGAAGGACCTGCGCGCGGCGGAAGCCTTGGCGGCGCTGAGCGCCGCGGACAAGACCAAAGTATCCGATCTCGAGGCCAAAGGCGTCGAGCGCTGCAATGCCGACGACGACAAGCGCGCCGACGACTTCTTCGCTCAGGCCATGAAGATCATGGGGAAGTAAGGCCAAGCCTCGCCGCACGTACCGGGGAATAGGCCCGTCCCCGCCGAAACGACAAGGATCCCATCATGCTCTTGTCTGCAAGCACTGCACCCGCCGCACTGGCATCACCCAACAGGGTCCCCGATGTCACCGTCGAATTCTGGCTAATCAAGCTTTTGGCGGTCACCATGGGCGAGACGGCGGCCGACTATCTGGCCGTCAATCTTGGCTTCGGACTGACCGTCACCTCGCTGATCATGACCGGCATCCTTGTCGTCGCGCTGGCGCTGCAATTCGCGCAGAAGCGTTATGTGCCATGGGCCTATTGGCTGGCGGTGGTGCTGATCAGCGTCGTCGGCACCCTGATCACCGACAATCTGGTCGACAATTTGGGCGTCCGTCTGCAAACCACCACGATCGCCTTCACGGTCTTGCTCGCCGCGACATTCGCGGTCTGGTACGCCAGCGAAAGAACGCTCTCCATCCATACGATCGTCACCACCAGGCGCGAGATCTTCTACTGGCTGGCGATCCTGTTCACCTTTTCGCTCGGCACCGCGGCCGGCGACCTTGTCGCCGAGACGTTCGACATTGGCTATCTCACGACTGGCTTCTTGTTCGGCGCGGTCATCGTCTTCATCGCCCTCGGCTATTTCGCCTTCGGCCTCGACGCCATCCTCGCCTTCTGGCTGGCCTACATCCTGACGCGGCCGCTTGGCGCCTCGTTCGGCGACCTGCTGTCGCAGCCGGTCGAATATGGCGGCCTCGGCTTCGGCACCACCTTCACCAGCATGATCTTCCTGGGCTGCATCGTCGCCCTCGTTCTCTATATGAGTCTGAAGAAGGGCACCGGCGAGGCCGACAAAATCCTGCTTGAATCGGAGTAGATGCAAGCACCTGCACGCCCGCTTGACGCGACGAGAACGCGCCAAAACGTCAATGGATCCCTGCCGTGGGTCGCCCTGGGCAGCTATCGCGCTCACCTCATGGACGGAAGAATGAACTCCAGGAAATCCGGTTATAGCGGCCTCCAAATTAGCCTGCATTGGATGATAGCGGCGCTTGTCCTGTTCCAGCTCCTGTTCGGCGAAAACATGACAATCTATGTCGATGCGGCAGCGGACAGACGCCAACTGTCGTCCTACGGGCAGACCATGGGGTCCGCCCATTACTGGGTAGGCCTGGCGATCCTGTTGCTGGTGTTCGTGCGACTGGCCGTCCGCCTCTTCATCGGTGCGCCCAAGCCGCAATCCACAATGCCGAAATGGATGGCTTTCGCCTCACGCACAACGCATGCGCTGTTCTATGGCCTTCTCGTTGCCGCTCCTGTTTCCGGGCTTCTGGCCTTTTATGTTTGGAGCTGGATGGGCGATGTCCATACTTGGGCAAAGCCGGTATTCATCGTTCTGATCTGCATTCATGCCGGTGCGGCACTCTTCCATCATTTTATTCTGAAAGACGCCGTGCTGCGCAGGATGCTTGTCCCTGCGCGCGATCCGGTCGGATGACACTTATGGACATGTGCAACGACCACGAGCGACCAGGCGCCGGCGGATATTCTAGGAACGGACCGCCGCCGGTGCTAGCATGCCGCTCTGGCAAAGCCTCGGCAACAGACCGGAACAGAGATGCGACTTCTCCTTGTTGAGGATGACCCCAGGACCGCAGACTATGTCGTCAAGGGCCTGAGCGAAGCCGGGCATGTCTGCGATCTGCTGCGCGACGGGCATGACGCGCTGTTTGCCGCGACACGCGACGCCTATGACGTGATCGTCGTCGACCGCATGCTGCCCGGCCTCGACGGCCTGTCGATGATCAAGGCGGTGCGGGCGGCGGGCGTGCGCACGCCGGCGATCTTTCTGACCTCGGTCGGCGGCGTCGACGACAGGGTTGAAGGGCTTGAGGCCGGCGGCGACGACTATCTCGTCAAGCCATTCGCCTTTTCCGAACTGCTCGCCCGCATCAACGCGCTCGGCCGTCGCCCTGCGGTGCAGGAGCTGAAGACGACGCTGCGCATCGCAGACCTCGAAATGGACCTGATCCAGCGCCGCGTCACCAGGCAGGGCCAGGCGATCGACCTGCAGCCGCGCGAATTCAGCCTGCTCGAAGTGCTGATGCGCGGCGAGGGCCGCGTCATCACCCGCACCATGCTTCTGGAACGCGTCTGGGATTTTCACTTCGACCCCAAGACCAGCGTCGTCGAAACCCATATCAGCCGGCTGCGCGCCAAGATCGACAGGCCGTTCGAAACCACGTTGATCCACACCGTGCGCAACACTGGCTACAGTGTTCACGACTGAGGCGCGGCATGACAGAAACTTGCCATGACTGAAGCTTGCCATGACTGAAACGCACTATGACTGAGACAGGCTCTCGCCTGCTGCGCAGCACGCCGTTTCGGCTGGCCCTGACCTTCGCCTTGCTGTTCGTGCTCGCCTTCATCCTGTCAGGCGCCATCGTCTACCAGCTGATGAGCGCGGATCTTGCCGAGCAGCTCGACCAGTCGGTCAAGGAGACCTATTCGGTCGTGGCGGTGACCTATGCCGGAAACGACCGGGAGGATCTGGTTTCGGCAGTCGACAGCCACGCCGCGCTCAGCCCGAGCAAGGAACAGCTGTTCTCGCTCACCGATCCCGCCGGCAATCATCTGGCCGGGAATTTCACTGCCGCCGACCTTCCGGATGGCTTTTCCGATTTTGCAGCGTCCCTGCCCGATGTGACGCCCGGTACCATGTACCGCGCCTGGTCCGGTTCGGTCGGGCCGAACAGCCTGACCGTCGCCTTCTCGCTGTCTGAGATAAGGGAGTTGGAAAACATCGTGCTGATGAGCTTCGGTTGGGCCACCCTGATCATTTCCGGCCTTGGGGTGGCCGGCGGCGCCCTGCTGGCGTCGCGCGTGCAGCGCCGCCTCGACGGCATAGCCGCCACCATGGACGATGTCTCCAACGGCCGGCTCGACGCCCGCATTCCACTGCTCGGCAATGGCGACGACATTGACGGCGTCTCGCGCCAGGTCAACGCCGCGCTGGAGCGGCTGGCGGCCCTGGTCGACGGCATGCGCCAGGTCAGCGCCGACATCGCGCATGATCTGAAGACGCCGCTCAACCGGCTGCAGATGATTTTGGAGGCTGCCGCCGACAGGACGGCGCGGGGTGAGGCAGTTGCCGATGAGCTGGCGGAGGCACGAGGGGAAAGCCTGCAGATCAACGAGACTTTCGATGCGCTGTTGCGTATTGCCCAGATCGAGGCCGGCGCCCGCAAGGCGCGCTTTGTCGATCTCGACCTCAACGGCGTCATCGATGCCATTGCCGAAATTTATGCCGGTGTCGCCGAGGATGACGGCAAGTCGCTGTCGGCCACGATCGTTCACGGCAGGCCATGCCTGGTTCACGGCGATCGCGACCTGCTGACGCAATTGTTTGCCAATCTGGTTGAGAACGCGCTGCGGCATTGCCCCGATGGCACGGCGATCCTTCTATCGGTGCGGCGGCAAGGCGACCGCATTCTGGCTGAGGTCGCCGACAATGGCCCCGGCATCCCGGCGCAGGAGCGCGAAAAAGTGTTCCAGCGGCTCTACCGGCTCGACTCCAGCCGCACCACGCCCGGCAGCGGCCTTGGCCTCAGCCTGGTGCGGGCCATCGCCGACCTGCATGGTGCAACGATTGCGCTGGAGGATCGCCGGCCTGGGCTGGCGGTAATTGTCGGGTTTCCTCGGGCGGAGGGCACCGGTCCCGGCTTGAAATGACAACGCCAGAGCCAGGTCGACCCCACTCCGTCGAGCTTCGCTCGACACCTCTCCCCCGATCGACGGGGGAGAGGTGGCGCTGCGAAGCAGCGACGGAGTGGGGGAAGGCGCTCATGAAACGCGAAGTCGCTGACAACTTTCTCCAAGTTGATGATCGCATCCGACAAAGGCGGTCGCGATTAGCCTTGCACATGTTTCAACCCGGAACGGCTGCGGGTTGATCAAGATGACCGTCGAACCTATCGGCCCACCGCACCCCGGCGAAAATCCGAGGGCGACATCCCTGCCAGCTTGCGGAAGGATTTGTTGAAGGCGCTGAGCGAGCCAAAGCCTGAATCCATGGCGACGCGCAGCACATTGGCGTCTTCATGCATCAGCAGCGCCTGCGCGTAGCTCAGCCGCAGCAGATTCATATATTCGTTGAGCGTCATGCCTGTCGATTTCTTGAAAATGCTCATGGCGTATTTGGGGTGGATGTCGGCGGCAGCGGCAATGTCGACGCAGTCTATGTCGTAGAGGAAATTCTCGGCGATGAAGTCGCACATGCGCCCGACATTGCGCAGCGATTGCTGGTCGAACGGGCCGCCGGGTTCCTGGCCGATGGCGGTTTCCGGCACCAGCCGGTAGGGCTCGAAGCGCACCCGCTCCAACCGCAGCAGCAGCTCGTTCACGGCGTGCTCGGTTATCGCCGGATCGCCCGAGCGGAAATAGCGGTTCCAGCGTTCGAAATTGTGATGGTCGGCCTGGTCGGTCGCCGATGTCACCAGCGTGGCGCCGGTCATCAGCCGGTGGCGGACATCCGTCGGCAGGTGCAGGCGGAAGAAATGCACCAGCGGCAGATGCGCGCCGGCATAGATGGCGTCGTCGGAGAGATCGTCCATCTGGTGCGGCAGCCCGCCCCAGAACAGGCACATGTCGCCCGCCGTGAGCGCGATCTCGTGCTCGTTCATGCGGTAGTGCACGCTGCCGCGGACGATGAAATTGACCTCGACCTGGGCATGCCAATGCGGCTTCAGCATCACCAGCGGATGGTTGTGAAACATCTGCAAAGCCATCGGCAGGCCTTCGACGCTGCTGGCGCCAGGCTGGTAAAACGGCCGTTCCGGCATCTTACTTTCCGCCCATCTTTTATTCCCGTTGTCAGGGACAAGCCTTCCGCGCCGCCTAGTCTAGCCATGCTCGCGAAGAGAGAGCAAATGAAATGGGAGGATTTCAATGCGCACGACACTGATCTGTGCCGCGCTGGCGCTTGGCCTGGGCTCAGCCCCAGCTTTGGCGCAGTCCGGCGAAATCACGATCTGGAGCTGGAATATCGCGGCTTCGTCGCTGAAGGCCACGGTGGCCGGCTTCAACAAGCAGTATCCCGACGTCAAGGTCACCGTTCAGGATCTCGGCAACCAGCCGACCTATGACAAGTCGATCGCCGGCTGTGCGGCCGGCGGCGTCGGCCTGCCCGATATCGTCTCGATCGAAAACGGCGAGGCCGAGAACTACTGGAGCCAGTTCCCCGATTGCTTCGTCGATTTGCACACGCTGGGCTACACCGCCGACGACCAGAAGAAATTCCCGGATTTCAAGCGCACCGAATTGGAGGTCGGCGACAAGGCCTATGCCATGCCGTGGGATTCCGGCCCAGTCGCCGCCTTCTACCGCCGCGACTTCTACGAGAAGGCCGGCGTCGATCCAGCCTCGATCAAGACCTGGGACGATTTCATCGCCGCCGGCAAGAAGGTCCAGGCCGCCAATCCCGGCGTCACCATGACCAATGCCGATTTCAACGGCGACACCGAATTCTTCCGCATGATTTCCAACGAACAGGGCTGCGGCTATTTCGCCGCCGATGGGCAGTCGATCACCGTCAACCAGCCGAAATGCGTCGACACGCTGGCCAAGATCAAGGACATGAAGGACGCCGGCATCATCTCGTCGGCCGACTGGGGCACCAAGATCACCAACAACACCGCCGGCACCGTCGCCACCCAGGTCTATGGCGGCTGGTATGAGGGCACCATCCGCACCGAATCCGCCGGCGAAAACGGCAAATGGGGTGTCTACCTAATGCCGAGCCTGACCGCCGACGGCCCCCGCGCGGCCAATCTCGGCGGCTCGTCGCTCGCCATCACCTCAGCCTCGAAGAACAAGGAGGCCGCCTACGCCTATCTGAAATACACGCTCGAGACCAATGAAGGCCAGATTACCATGCTCAGGGATTTCGGCCTGGTGCCGTCACTGATCTCGGCCCTCGACGACCCCTACGTCTCGCAAGGCCTGCCCTATTGGGGCGGCCAGGCGGTGTGGAAGGACATTCTCGCCACGCTGCCCAAGGTGGTGCCGAGCCGCGGCACGCCGTTCCAGAGCGACGCCGAAATCATCATGCGCGCCGTGCAGACCAAATATCTCGGCGGCGGCTATCCCGATGCCAAGGCCGCCCTCGACGACGCCGCCAGCCAGATCGCTTCGGCGACGGGACTGCCGATCAAGTGACCAAGGCGGTGATGCTGGCGGGCCAGATATAGGGCAATTTGCCGGACTGTTGGCGCTGCCCCTCACCTGCCTGCCGGCATCCTCTCCCCGTATAGTGGCGGGGAAAGGGACGCTCTCGCCCAACAGTTCGCCAATTGCCGGCGGCGTCCGCCGGCTAACAACACGCCGGATATCAACCGGGAAAGAGGAAGGAGGAGGAAACCATGCGCTACCAGAACGCCACGGCCTATCGCTTCCTTACGCCCTACCTTCTGATCTTTGCCATCTTCTGGGTGTGGCCGATCATCTCCTCGTTCATGATTTCCTTCCAGGCGACGCGCACGGTGCCCTGGCGCTTTGCGCCGACGTTCAACTGGGGCCGCCTGATCGGCGACCCCGCTTTCTTCAACGCGCTGAAAAACACGCTGCTCATCCTCGTCATCCAGGTGCCGGTGATGATCTCGCTGGCGATCATCATGGCGGTGCTGCTGAACTCGCCGCTGCTGAAAGCACGTGGCCTCTACCGCTTTGCCTTCTTCGCTCCGGTGGTGGTCGGCGAGGTCGCCTATTCCGCCGTGTTCCGGCTGATGTTCAACCTGGATTTCGGCATCATCAACAAGCTCCTCGCCGGCGTCGGCCTGGCCAAGATCGACTGGTTCTCCAACGTCACACCGGCCATGGCGCTGATCATGATCGCGGTAACCTGGCGCTGGGCCGGCTACAACGCCATCATCCTGCTCGCCGGCCTGCAGTCGATCCCCGAGGACGTCTATGAAGCAGCGACGCTCGACCGCGTCAGCAAGCTCAAGCAGTTCTTCTACATAACGCTGCCGCTGCTCAAGCCGGTCATCGTGTTTTGCGCCGTGCTGTCGATCATCGGCACCATGCAGCTTTTCACCGAACCGTTCCTGATCACCGAGCGCGGCGGTCCCGGCGGCGGCACCGAGACGCTCGGCCTCTTGCTTTACCGCCAGGGCTTCCGTTCGCTCAATTTCGGCTACGCCTCGGCCGTCGCCTACACCATGGCGGGGCTGGCCATCGCCATCACGCTGGTGCAGCTGTGGCTGACAAGAGAGCCGAAATGAGTTCGCTGTCGCAACGACGGCTCGGCCGCAGCGTCCTGCTGCATCTGGTCCTGACGCCGCTGGCGGTGATCTGGCTGTTTCCGCTGTGGATGATGGTGGTGTTTTCGACCATGCCCGACAACGGCATTTTCAGCCCCGGCATCGAGCTTCTGCCGCACGGCAATTTCGTCGACAATTTCAACAACCTGCAGCGCGACACCAATTTCGTCGGCGCCATCGGCATTTCGGTGGCGGTTGCGGTGACCTACACCTTCTTCTCGGTGCTGCTGACCTCGATGGCCGGCTGGGCGCTCGCCCGCTATCAGTTCTTCGGCAAGGGCGCGGTGGTGGCGATCATCCTCGGCACCATCACGCTGCCCTATGCGGTGGTGCTGATCCCGCAATTCATCATGGTGGCGCGCGACTTCCAGCTCGCCAACACCTGGATTGCGTTGATCGTCCCGCCTTTGTTCAATTCGCTGGGCGTGCTGTTCATGCGCCAGGCTTTCTCGATGATGCCGGCCGACCTCTTCGACGCGGCACGTGTCGAAGGCGTCAAGGAATGGCGCATCTTCCTGTTCGTCGCTTTGCCGCTGGCGCGGCCGATGCTGGCCGCACTCGCCATCATCCTGTTCTTAGCCTCGTGGAACAATTATCTCTGGCCGCTTTTGATCAACAGCCAGCCCGGCGCGATGACCGCACCGGTGGCGCTCGGCACGCTGATCGGCCTGACCAAGGTCTCATGGGGCGGCATCATGGCCGGCGCCGTCATGCTGACCGTGCCGATGCTGGTCGTCTTCGTTTTGCTGCAGCGCCATTTCATCGCCGGCATCGCCGCCGGTGCCGTCAAGTAGGGACAACAGCGATATGGCGGCAGTCACCCTCACCAATGTCGTAAAACGCTTCGGCGTCTATGAGATCATCCATGGCGCCAACATCGATATCGCCGATGGCGAGTTCGTCGTCTTTGTCGGCCCGTCGGGTTGTGGAAAATCGACGCTGCTCAGGATGATCGCCGGGCTGGAGGATATCAGCGGCGGCGAGATCGCCATTGGCGGCAAGGTGATGAACGATGTCGAGCCGGCCGAGCGCGGCATCGCCATGGTGTTCCAGTCCTACGCGCTCTACCCGCACATGAGCGTGGAGCAGAATCTGAGCTTTGGCCTCAGGATGACCGGCAACCCCAAGGAGGACACCGAGCGGCGGGTGAAGCGGGCCTCCGAAATCCTGCGCATCACAGAGTTGATGGCGCGGCGGCCGAGGCAATTGTCCGGCGGTCAGCGCCAGCGCGTCGCCATCGGCCGCGCCATCGTGCGCGAACCGCAAGTCTTCCTGTTCGACGAGCCGCTGAGCAATCTCGACGCCGAGCTGCGCGTCCAGATGCGGGTCGAGATCTCGCGCCTGCACAAGGAGCTCGGTACGACGATGATCTATGTCACCCACGACCAGACCGAAGCGATGACGCTCGCCGACCGGATCGTGGTGCTGCGCGGCGGCCATGTCGAGCAGATCGGTCGGCCGCTCGATCTCTACGACAATCCCGACAACCAGTTCGTCGCCGGCTTTGTCGGCTCGCCGAAGATGAATTTCATCAAGGGCCGCGTCGTCGGGCGCAACACGAGCAGCGTCACCGTCGAGCTGGTGGGCGAGGAAAAGACCCGCATTATGCAACCGTTGACCGGCGCCGTGCCGCAAACAGGAGCCAAGGTCATTGTCGGCGTGCGGCCCGAACATTTCGGCAATGGCGGCGAAGGCGACGCCGACCTCACCGTCGGCATCGACGTGGTCGAGCATCTCGGCGGCACCAGCTTCATCTATGCCAGGACCGCCCATGGCGAAGACCTGGTGATCCAGCGCGACGCGGCAAAGGTCCCCGACACCCAGGAGATCACCGTGTCCATCCGCAAATCCTATCTGTTCGATGAAAATGGCCAGCGGCTGCGCTGAGCGCTTCCAGCCTTGCAAGGAGAATGACCATGACTGCAACCGCGCCCATCCGCTGGGGGATACTCGGGCCCGGCGACATCGCCAAAGCGTTCGCCCGCGGCGTGGCAGGCTCGCGCACCGGCACGATCGTGGCGCTCGGCGCCCGCAATCCCGGCAAGGCAGGCTTGGCCGAGACGTTTCCCGGCGCCCGCATCCTCGACGGTTACGACGCGCTGCTCGCCGACCCCGAGGTCGATGCCGTCTATATCGCCATCCCGCATCCCGGCCATGCCGAATGGGCAATCAAGGCGGCGGAAGCCGGCAAGCATGTGCTGTGCGAAAAGCCGCTGGCGCTGACCGCCTTCGAGGCCGACGCCATGATCCATGCTGCGCGCAAGGCCGGCACCTTCCTCGGCGAAGCGTTCATGTACCGGCTGCACCCGCAGACGGCGAAGCTGGTGGAACTCATCAAGTCGGGCGTCATCGGCGATGTCAGGCTGATGAAGTCGAGCTTCGGCTTCGCCATGCCGGGCTTCATGCCCGAGCACCGGCTCTACGCCAACGATCTCGCCGGCGGCGGCATCCTCGATGTCGGCGGCTATCCCGTCTCGATGGTGCGGCTGATTGCCGGGGCTGCGACTGGAAAACCCTTCGCCGAGCCGGACAAGGTTGTCGGCACCGCCCATCTCGGCAAGTCCGGCGTCGACGAATGGGCCTCGGCGCTGCTGCATTTTCCCGGTGGCATCGTCGCCGAGGTATCCTGCAGCATCTCGCTCAAACAGGACAATGTGCTGCGCATCCTCGGCACCAAGGGCCGCATCGAAGTGCCGGATTTCTGGTTCGCCGGCGGCGGCAACCGCGATGGCGGCCCTGGCCGGATCGATGTAATCCTCGCCGACGACACGCGCGATACCATCAGCGTCAACGAAACCCGCCATCTCTATTGCTTCGAGGTCGACGCCGCCGGCGAGGCGATCCTGGCCGGCAAACAGGAGTTCGCCTGGCCGGGCATGAGCTGGGCCGACAGCCTCGGCACGCTGCGCGTCCTCGACAGATGGCGCGCCGCCGTCGGGCTCGAATATGAGATCGAAAAGCCGGCTAAGCGAACCAACACCATTTCGGGCCGGCCGCTGCGCACCGGCGGCACGGCCATTGGCAAGCGCAAGATTCCGGGCCTGTCGAAGCCGGCCTCCGTGGTGGCGCTCGGCTTCGAGGATTTCCGCACCTTCTCGTCGGGCGCAATCCTGCTCGACGCCTTCTTCGAGACCGGCGGCAATCTGTTCGATACCGGCTATGTCTACGGCGCCGGCTACACCGAAACGCTGCTTGGCCAGTGGCTCAGGAATCGCGGCGTGCGCGAGCAGTCGGTGATCATCGCCAAGGGCGCCCACTCGCCGCTCTGCTATCCCGACGTCATCAGCAAGCAGCTCGCCCAGTCGTTGGACCGGCTGCAGACCGACCATGTCGACCTCTATTTCATGCACCGCGACAACCCGGATGTGCCGGTCGGCGAATTCGTCGATGCGATGGACGCCGAGGTCAAGGCCGGCCGCATCCGTGGCCCGTTCGGCGGCTCGAACTGGACGATGGCGCGCATGGACGAGGCGATTGCTTATGCCGAGCGCACCGGCAAGCAGAAGCCCGGCGTGCTCTCCAACAATTTCTCGCTGGCCGAGATGCTGGAGCCGATCTGGGCCGGCTGCATCACCTCGTCCACCGACGACTGGAAATCCTGGCTGACGAAAAGGCAGATGCCCAACTTCGCCTGGTCGAGCCAGGGCCGCGGCTTCTTCACCGACCGCGCCGGCCGCGACAAGCAGGACAATGAGGAGCTGGTGCGGGTCTGGTATTCGGAGAAGAATTTTGGCCGGCGCGACCGTGCCATCGAGCTGGCGCAGCGGCTCGGCAAAAGCCCGATCCACATCGCGCTCGCCTATGTGCTGGCGCAGCCCTTTCCGTCGGTGCCGTTGATCGGCCCGCGCACGCTGGACGAGTTGGAGGACAGTTTGAAGGCGCTGGATATCAAGCTGTCGGCGGAGGATGTGGCGTGGCTGGATAGCGGGCCGGAAAGGCGGCGGGCTTAGCAGCTAATCTCCCCCCTTGAGGGCCCGTTGCGTTATAGGCTTTGGGCGTGGAGAGAGACGGCAAGGGCAATGCGAGGTGGTTTCCGGCGCTGGTTTGTGGCCAGA
>NZ_JAMYVB010000028.1:0-61611 GCF_040323635.1 Mesorhizobium sp. M0037
GCCGTTTGCAAACCTCGGCGGCGATCCAGGCCAGGACTATTTCGCTGACGGCATCACCGAGGATCTGATCACCGACCTCACCAAGTTGTCCGGTCTGGACGTCATCGCGCGCAACTCGGTGTTCGCCTACAAGAACAAGCCTGCAGCGCTGGCGGACGTCGCGCGCGACCTTGGCGTCCGCTTCGTCGTCGAGGGGAGCGTCCGCCGCACCGGCGAGCAGATCCGCCTCAATGCCCAGCTCATCGATACGGCAACGGGCGACAATCTGTGGGCCAACCGGTTCGACCGTGGCATGGCCGGCGTGTTTGCCGTCCAGCACGAGATGAGCGGCGAGATCGCCAAGGCGCTTGGCATGCAACCTTCGGCAGCGGAAAGCGAGCGCATGGCGCGGCCGCCGACGAGCAATCTCGAGGCCTATGATTACTATCTACAAGCCGAGACGGCGTCACGCAGCGTCCTGCAGGCCGGGCTGCGGGAGGCGCTTGCGCTCTACGACAAGGCGGAGGAGCTTGACCCCGCCTTTGCCGAAGCCTTCGCGGCCGACGCGCGCACCACAGTCTATATCTGGCGGGAGGCCTTCAACGACGTCATCCAGAGCGCGCCAGCACGAAAAAGAGCCTATGAGAAGGCGAGCCGAGCTTTGGAACTCGACCCTGACCTTTCGTCGCCCTATGCTATTCTTGGGATCATGCAGGTCGTGAATCGCCGCTACGAAGATGCGATTGCCTCTGCCAAGAAGGCTGTTTCAATCGGTCCGGGCGATGCAGAGGCACAAGCAGCCCTTGGATATGTTCAGTTATACGCCGGCAATCATGCCGAGGCAGCCACTGCGGTCGAGACGGCGCTCAGGCTCGACCCCGACCTCTCAGCGATCAACCGGGAAACTGCTGGGCTGGTTTTTCTGCTCCAGGGCAATGTCGAGAAAGCGATCGAGACTCTCGAGCACACACGCGACGATGCGTCCACGGTTGGCAACTTTCGGTTTACGCTCGCTGCGGCGTATGTCCGCGGCGGCCGCCTACCGGATGCGAAAGCCGCAATCGCCGAGGGGCTCCGCCTCGTAGCAGGGTCCAGCTACGTGGACTCTTTGGCTGGGTGGGAGATGACTCATGCACATTTTCGGAATCCGCAGGATCTGGCGATACTCGTCGCCGCACTGCGCCAGGCGGGCCTACCCCAATGGCGCTTCGGCTTTACCCCGGCCGAACAGGACCAGTTAAAGGGTGCCGAGATCGCGTCCCTCGTCATTGGCCATACACTGCAAGGCCAGATCGAACCCGGTCTCCAACCAGCCTTCCTTCAGATCGGAAGCGACGGCAAGGCGGCCTTCCGCTCTACGACGCGGCTAGTCACCGAGACCGTCTACGTCGATGGCGATCTGTTGTGCGAGCAGAGCGAGAACCTGTTCGGTCGCCCCGACTGTGGTCCCGTCTACAGACGCAACGACGCAGCCGGCAAAAGCTACTCCTATGCCAATACAAGCAAGGTGTTTCACTTCACCGTGGTTCGGTAGACGCACACGCGCGTCTCAATGATAGTGATCGAGTTCCAAATTGGCCGCGACCTTCGGCCAGTTGGCATCGGCTTTCGGGATATTTTCAGCTGCACGCGCGGCGAAATCATCCGCATTGTCGACGTCGTAGATCAGGTAGAGCTTGCCGTCGATAATCTTGAATGCCTCAGGATCGACATTGACCGTGACCCCTCCGCCCACGACTTCGCCGGCGCAGTACCCGCCATATTGAGGAGCGTACTTGACCGGTTCGCTCATGAACATTTCCTGGTGCTTCTTGCTGGCGAAATGCCAAGGTGTCCCCAGCCATTCATAAGTGAACTCTTCGGAGCCCTTCACGGCCTTGCCGTCGGTGAAGTAAGCGACCGTGTCGTAGCCCATGATCGCCACACCACCAAAATAGCCGGTGTTTACCGAATCGTCGGCACATGCCGATCCCGCGCCGGCGACCACAGCTACCGCGACCAGGGCAGCCGTCCCCAAACTCCGAAGCAGTCGTGGCTTGATCATCGTGCTCATCTGTATCCTCCGTTAATCGTGGATCTCGGCGCACTTCGCCGCGTTCGCCTCGCCAAGAATTTTGGCTTGGCAGGTAGCACCATGGCGTTTGAAAAGTCGTATGATATCCGTGTTGCCCTTCCAGAATGCGCGCGTTATCGGCATGTAGCCATGCCCCTCGGCATGGTTCACATTGGCACCTTTCGCAATGAGGAACTCGGCCAGTTCAATGTGGTTTTCCTCGCCGGCCACCAGCAACGGCGTAGCACCCGCCTTGTTGGCGGCATCGTCGAGCACCGCGCCTTTTTCCAGCAGCAGCTTGGCGATCGGCAGGCTGCCCGAGAAGGCCGCCGCATGAAGCGGGGTAAAGCCGCCCGAGTTACGCGCCATGATGTCGGCACCCTTGGCCAGCAAGAAGTCGGCGATTTCCGGCTGGTTATCGAGCGCTGCAGCTATGAGCAGCGTTGCCTGGTCGCGCGCCCGGCTGTCGACGTCGGCACCGCCTGCCAGGGCTTGCTCCACGGCACCCTTGTCGCCGGCGGCGATGGAGTCGAACAACTGCTCACCTGCGGCTGCTGTTGTAGCCGCCAAAACCAGCATTCCAAGTGCCAGCAATCCGCGCATTGTGCAAGGTATCATATTAGCTTGTGGTCATACAAGCTGTCCTGGGCACATCAGGTGGATCCAAGGCGGACGGCGCGGCCGTAGCGAACGCGGCCCAGGGCGGGAAGGCGTTAGTGCTACTGGCTTCGTCAGTAGGGGCACCGGTCCAGTCTGAATGTTGAAGAGCGTCGATTACCGAGGCGCCGAGCGTAACCGCCTGTTGCTCCGTTGGGATAGCCGGTAAGCGCAAAGGTGGCCGTGGCGGAAGTGTCCGCTTTCGGATGCAACTATGGCTTGCTCAATGACCGACATGGGGCGCAAAGCTGCCATTCGTAACCGGCGTACACATGGGAAGTGCATAGGACATTTCAGGAAAAAGCCCACTCCTCATCGGTCGGCGCAATCAGCCCGTTCCGAAGTCGTTTGTCAAGTTCATGCCACGACGGGTCCGTCACGAAGCCTTTCATGCTTCCACATGCCTCGGCGAAGGAAATGTCGCCCAATCGGTCGATAAGATCACTCATTGCGCCGTTCATGCAATTTAGGCATAGCTCGAGCGGATCATCATCACACTCAATTACCCGATGTCCCCAAGCGCCCGGTACGTCGTCGGTTGCGAGAGCCTGCCGAAGATCTTCATCCACGCCTGCGGCCTCAAGCGTCCGGCAGACGACATAGCGCATCAGGGGATAGTAGATCGGCTGATAGCTGCCTCCAAGCGCGCGCACGCCGGGCAGGATCGATAAAACCAGAAACATCAGCAGGAGATTCGGGACAAGGCTGCGGTTTGCCAGCCGCTCGAGGATATCGGGGGCTGTGAAGCACGCCACTTTCCTACCGGTCGCAGGATCGATGAGTTCTCCGGCCACCAGACGCAGCGGAAGGCGTTTGCCATTTTCATAGAACCAGAAGAAATCAGTGCCGCGCGCGAGCCAGCCACTCCAGGGGCCGGACGCAAGCCCGTCGAGACTGGCAAGGATATTGGAGGCGAAGTTCGGGTCTTCCAGCAGTCTCATGCGTAGCCAGGAATTTTCGTCCGACAGATGGTCGGCCACCAGGTCGGCGATATCCTCGTCGTCGATCTGCAGGAAGGCAAAGTGGTCTCCGAACATTCTTGGCCAAAGGATGAGATTGGCTGCCTTGATGGCATGCGCCGGCCGCTCGAATTGTGTCTTCGGCAAAAGGCTGCGAAGCAGCGTGAGCGCGTCTCCCCCAGTGTTTGGCTCCGTCGGCAACAACTCGAACCCGTAAGGTCCCGGCCCAGCTAGCAGGCTGTATCCGATCGTCCGGCTTCGGCTCAGGCCAAAGACGTTGACCGGCTTGCAGTCAACGGTGATCCAGCCTGGTCCCTTGCGTGGCTTTTCGACGAGATTCACCGTCGAAACGGCGTAGGAAACGTAGGTCGAACAGCCATGCGCCGAGAGACCAAGGAGGCTGAAGATATGCGTATAATAGGCTTCCGGCTCCAGGAGGAGAAACAAATGAGGGCCTGTCTGCAACACGCGGCGCCTTTCGAAATCCTTGCAGATCTTCGAGGCGGTACCGGCAGACAACCCGTTTCGTATCGCTGCCTTCCTGATGATATCCAGTAGTTTGGTGAAGGCGCGAAAGCGGATTTCTGGCACGGACCTGGTAGCTGGCGCCTCGAACAGGCGAAACGCATAATCGCGGATCGGCCGGGAATGGTATGGGCTCATCCAGGGGTAGAGTGCCATCAGCGACCCCAGGACTGCCTGTTTCGCATCTACGCCTGCTGTTAGCTCTTCCACCTCACGATTCACCTTTTTCTTGCGTCTGAACGACACCGACGCTCAAACACGAAATACTGATGAGGAGCACCACGCCGAAGCTGAAGAAAATGGTCGAAGGAAATGCTCGATCTCCTACAGCGGCGGCAACGCCGAAGACGATTAATCCGAGCGCCACGGCCACACTGTGCATGATGCCTTTTGCCCGGCCCAACAGATAAACGGACACATGCGACTGCAATGTGACTTCAACGCTGACGCGTCCAAGATTGTATAGAAATCCGAGCGTTGCAAAAAGGATTGCTGTCCAGGGCGTGGGCAGAGATGTCAGCGCCATGAGGACCAGCGCGATTAAGCCCAAAAGCATGAGATGCCGCGCGTGGCTACTCATCGCTCTTTCAATGCGGAATAGCGAGACCGCACCGATCAGTGAGCCCGCCGACCATGCAGCCTCGAGGTAGCCGAAATCCACGGCAGTACCCTTCTGCTCCTGGAAGACGAAGCTCGATCCCATGACGCTGACCAGCACCGCGCTTGTATAGAGAAGCGCGTAGACGACATTGAGGCGACGCAGGCTCGGTTCGATTTGGGTTGCCGAGATTTTGGCGATGCGGACATCGCGCGAAATCGGTTCCAGTCGCATCAAGGCCAGGCAGCCGGCTGAAAACAGGAAGAAGGCAGCAAGAACGGTGAATGGCAGGGCTGGGGAGCGCTCAAGCAGCAAAGGCCCTGCGAGCAGAGCTGCGCCGAGATTGCCAAACTGCATGAAGAAGAAGACGGCGGAATTCGTGGCTACAAGATTGCGGCCGTCAGCTATCACGGGGATCAACGATTGAGAGCTCGTAAGCGCGACACGATCGCAAAACGAAAAGAGGGCCGCTGACAGGCAGATGATCAGAAACACGTCCATGTAGAGGAGCGCGCAAGCGGTAGCCAGCATAACGAGAAAGCGGCTGAGGTCTGCCGCAACGTTCAAGCACCGCCTGTCAAATCGATCCGCCGCTACGCCGGCCAAAGGGCTCGCGATTAATTCGACAACGCTGACGATCGCAAGGAACGTCGCCACGCCGGCAGTTCCATATCCTCGCTCGACGAGAATCCAGACGGATGCGATGTAGTAGCCGTTTCGGGCAACAGCCGCTGACAGCGTGCTGGCCAAGAATCCGAAAGGATTATACCGGTCGGCCCGTCCTTTGCCATGATGAATTTGAACCAGGTTTGACATGAGCGGCGTATCCGGCTGACCGCCGATGGATAATTTCTTCCGCCAAGCCTGACTTTACTGTGATGTTGGGGTTTTCCGATACTTGCTGAGAACCGACAGGCGGCGACCTAGATTCTGCACTTACGACGAAATTCCGTCGGGCCCGCACCGAATGCCCGCTTAAAGGCGGTCGTGAAATGGCTCGAGCTGCCGAAACCACATTCCATCGCGATTTCCGTCGCCGACAGATTGGTCGATCGCAGCATGTCCGCGGCCTGCTCCAACCGTCGCTGCGCAATGAATGCGTGCGGCGTCATGCCTGTCGACTGCTTGAAGGCCCTCCAGAAATGGAACCGGCTAACCCCAATTTCTTTTGCCAGATCGGCGAGCGTAGGTCTGCCGTCCGACAACGTCTCGATCATGTCCACCGCCCGCTTGAGGTCGAACGATGACAAACCGCCTTTTGCCGGCTCCTGATGGAAGCCGTTCAACCTCAACATTTGGCCGAGCAATTGCGTGGCCTGGCACTCCACCATCGTTGCGCTGATGGGGTCAGGCTGCTTGAGCTCCAAGGCAATCCTCTGCAACGCCAACTCTGCAGTGCCGTCCCGAAATCCGATCGAAGGCGGCAGCACTGCCGGGCGATGGCGAGCCATTCCCGCAAACACATCGTCGGCGAACCCTTTTTCAATCGAGACCAGGAGGTAGGAAGCGGTCGCGTCCCCCTCGTCCCACCCATTCCAATCACTGCCCGCGGGCATGAAGATGATCGAACCGGCTCGGCGCGGCAAAAAGGCAATCCGGCGCCCATCCACAATGTCTTCCCCGCGGGACGCCGTGCCCTTCAGGTTCATCAGGAACAAATGGTTTGGCTGGAGGAGTCTTGTCTCCTGGCGCTCAAGCCCGGTTCTTTTGACCACGTCCGCACGCACGCTCCCCCAATTCTGATACTTGTGGGCAAGCGATTGGTGCCGTGAACGGCGGTTCTCGGTCGGGTCGAGCGCAAGAGTATTCACGTATGCACAGCCTCCTTACTGGCGAGTGGCCAGTCGTCGCATGATGTGGCGAACCACTGGTTGCTGAACAACACGCAAATAACTCTGGATTGGTAGAAGATGTGACTTTAGCGAAAAAATGGCAAACGAGTGAAAGCCGCCTGTATCCGGCAGGCCTACGAGTTGGCTCAGCCAATACTTGAGCCCGGTGAAATATTAGGCCCCACTTATCTTAGTGCAATTTCCCCTATCGACGTATCGGCATCTCACCAATGGAACGGTGCTGGAGGCATACTGCGATGCGTGGACTCGACGACTTCCTGGCTGAGTGCGACCATGGCCCACGGATCAACGGACTGGCCGGCTTTTTCGCGGCAACCGCCGCCGGCAAAAGCGGGATGCCAATCCGCAAGCCCGTCGCCGACGCCCGCCTTCTGCCGAGCGATGAGCTGCTGCGCGCCCTGGTCAGCCTGCATGCGGCACGGCAAGGTTTTTTCGACCAGCACTATCACGGCAGCATTCCTTACAGATTGGAGGAAGAGTGCCGGATGGCCTACGCAGTGCTGAAATACGCACGTCATCGTGGTGGTCCGCATTCATTATACAGCCTTGGAACAGCGGAAGGCACGATGGCGAGAACACTGTCCGAACTGTCGGAGGGACAGATACGCACACTGTCCTGCAGCCCGAACGCGGAGAACTACAATTGCTTCATGGCTTATGGCGAACCGCCGCACGCCGACTTTTTCGTAGGCCCCTTCCATCATTTGACGAAGGACGTCCTGCGTTCAGACCCGCGGCTGGCAAATTTCGCACACGGGTTCGACATCATTCTCGAAGATACGACCTTCCAGATGTACTCGCCCAACAGAGCAAGCCAGATCGAATTCGTCACCCAGCACCTCAAGGCGGACGGAATCTTTGTCTTCGTCGAGAAGTTCCGGGCAAACGAGGAGCCGGACTACAGGCGTCGCGAATACCAGAAGGATTTCGGCTTCAAGGCGCGCTATTTTCCTCCGGACGAAATCGAGAAGAAGCAAACTCTCGTTCTGGATACGATGTTCGGCAACGAGGTGACTTTGGCAGAGATGGCTAACGCCATACGCGCGCACTTCACCTACTGCTCCTTGACGTGGAACAGCGGAAATTTCTGTAGCCTCGCGGCGAGCAATAGCGAGGAAAACCTAAACCGGTACCTTTCTCAGATGGTCACTCCGGCCATTCCGCACGAGTACGTCTACGAAACGAGCTTGTGTCCGCCCCTGCCCGTTAGCGTCCCCGCCGCGCAGGAATAGGCTCCTGGGCCTTGGGACAGGTCGACAACACGCTACGCCGTTTGGACTATGTCTTCGCAGCTGTCGAGCATGGTAGCCTCAGGCAGGCCGCAAGAGTCCTCAGAGTGAGGGAATCCTGTGTAAGCCGCAACATCGTTGCTCTCGAGCAGTTGCTGGACATGCAGTTGTTTGACCGCGACGTCCATGGCGTCCGGCTGACCGAGGCCGGCCGGGCCTGGGTCGATCTTGTCCGGGCCCATTATGAAGGCTTGCAGGATGCATTGGCTGGAGGTGGTCGCGCCGACCATGAACCCAAAACAATCAAGATAGGGTTGTGCGGCCAGATAGGCCGGGCGTTCGTGGCACGGCTTATCGATCGATTTCGCAGCTTACATCCGGACGTGAGCATCGCCTTCGAGGACGTTCCCCATGAACAATGTCTGGCGGCCATACGTCGCCGGCGCCTTGACATCGTCTTCACACACGGGCTTGAGAACGCCGCCTTATGCCGTAGCGAGATATTTGCGTACGAGCGCTTGTTCGTTCTCCTGCCCTGCAACCATCCGCTTGCTGAACAGCCTGTGGTCACATGGGCAGATCTTGCTGATACGTGTCTGCTGGTTTCAGGCGGATCCTCCCGGGATCTGCGTTTGCTGGAGCATATCGCTGCGAATGGTGGCCCCACTGTCCAGATATGTCGCGCCAGCGAAGCAACGGTCATCCTCAAGGTGCAACTTGGTCAAGGCGTGGCTCTGGCGGGCGAGGGTTTTGCCAGGACAGTCGCCATCGACGCGACGGTGTGGAAACCGATCAGTGGGCAGCACAGCGTCAGTTCGATCGAGGCAGTGTGGCTGGAATCGAACCCAAAGCGCGCGCTTTTGCGGCTGGTTGGGACCGCAAGAAACATGGTGGCAGCAACGCGGCCCAGGCCTACCCCTGTCAATGGAGGAAGTTCGGAACGCCGCGGCACGATTTCTGAAGTCACGCCATGACTCGGAGGCGCGACTGACCCGGTTCGACTTCGGTCGCCCGGCCCTTAGCCACCTTCCGAACGCTTTGCCTTGGCAAAGCCCCGATCCGTCGCAATGAACCGCTCCAACATCGCAACGATGAGGCGCGGCGCATCGGCGGGCCGTTGCCCCGCATCGCGGCCGAGGATCTCGGCATAAGTTTGCAGGTCACGGTGCAATGCCGCGGGTAGCTCCACCATGACCTTGACAGGTTTGTCGTCGGCGATCGGCCCCAGTTTCAGCTTGGCCATTTCAGCCTCCATAAGGTTCAAGCACGAGATCGCGCGTGACGATGACGCGCACCGGGTATCCCGGTCGGATGGTGAGTGTCGGCGCTATGTTGAGCTGCCGCTGCACGATCTGCTGGCCTGTCTGGCTGATGCTGTCCGAGGCGCCCTGGCGAAGAGCGCGCATGATGTCGCTCTCCTGTCCCGATGAGCCTGCCTGCGCGCCGATGCTCAGAACCGTGGAGAGTGCTGCAGCCTTAAAGAGCTCGCCCCAGTGATAGTCAACGCCGTCCTCGAGCCCAGCATAGCCTTCGGCGTCCGCGCCAGGCTCACGTTCCAGAATGATGGAGCGGCCGTTAGGAAAAATCAGCCTGGTCCAGGCCAGCAACACGCGACGCTGGCCGAAGCCGACACCATTGTCATACTGGCCGATGAGGCGCGTCCCCTGCGGAATGAGACGGACTTGTCCGGTGGGGCTGTCATAGACATTCTCCGTCACCTGCGCGGTAATCTGACCCGGCAGGTCGGAGCGAATGCCGGTCATGAGGGCGGCCGCGATGACAGCGCCCGCCTGCAGGACGTTTTTCGACGCCGGCGCCGCGACGCGATCAGGTGAGACGGTTCGCTTGTCCGCCGGCTGATCAAGGAACGCGCGCTGCCGGTCCTGCGCCGAGGGCGTCGCTGGTTGCGGCGCGAGGCCAAGGCTGGCGAGCTCGGTCTGTGGCATGGTGCCTGTCCCGCCTGTTCCAGGCTGAGCGGCAGTCGCGTCGCTTGCGGGCCGCGTTTGCGTGGACGCGAACAAGCGCGCCGTCCTCGCCGCTTCCAGTTCCTGCTCCCGGCGCTGCTCCTCCTGGTCCGGTCCAACGGGACCTGTCGATGGTGCGGGGCCGCCATTCTGCGCGTTGAGGATCGGGCGGCCAAGATCGCCGGGAAGCGGTGGGCCAAGCTTCGGAACGCCTGCATAGTCCTTTGGCAGGCCGGCGAGCTCATCGGGCGTCGAGCGATTGTCGGTTGAATAAAGCTCGTGACCCTGGCCTTGCTGGCGGTTCTGCAGCGCATAAATCAGCGCACCGCCGACGCCCAGGCTTGCGGCGAGCCCTAACCCGGCCAGCGCCTTGCGGGACAGACGCGTCACCCGCGGCGGCTCGGCGCGCAGCCGCATGGCCGCGGCCGGCTCGCCTGTCAGCGGCCGGGCGTCATCATCGACCGATGCCTCCGGCCAGGCCTCATCCGCGTGCCCCCGGCCCTCTTTCTTCCCGGGATCCAATCTGTCGCTCATGATGATGACCCTCCCCTGCCTGTTCGGAGGGACGTCGCTTTCGGGGTCTCACCAGGGCCACGCATCCATGAAAATCGACTGCTCCGCACCCGATCCGTGCGGGAGATGCGGATGCGCTGCTGGTTCTTGCCAGCGCCGAAGCGCAACTCGGCGGCGGCAAACAGCCGGTCGACGATCATGTAGTTGCCGCGCACGCGATAGTTGACCAGCTCGGACGTGTCACCGTCCGGCCCGACGACGAAGAGTGGCGGCATCTCGCCCTGGCCGATGCCCCGCGGGAATTCGATGAACACCTGCTTACCATCGTCGAAGGCGCGCAACGGCCGCCAGGGTGCGCGATCGCCAGTCACGTCGTAGCGGAAATTGACGCGAGAAAGATCGATGCCTGTCGAGACCGGCTGCACAGCTTCAGCCTCTTGGTTCTGACGCCGCAAGGCGATGAGTTGGTCCTGCGGGTATTGCCAGGAAACCGATGCCATATAGGTCGACGGCGTCGAGCGCAGTTCCATGTGATAGGTACGCCGATCGGTATTGATGACGAGATTGGTGAGAAGGTCGGCGCGCGTCGGCTTGACGAGGATGTGGACTTGCTTGGCTCCGCCCGTACCGCTCTCGGTATCGCCGATGATCCAGCGCACGGTGTCGCCGGCGGCGACGGGACCGGAGCCGACGAGCTGCTCGCCGGGCTGGAGCGCGATGTCGGTGATCTGCCCCGGCGAGGCATAGACCTGATAGAGCGCGCCATCGACGAACGGAAAGACCTGCATCGAGTTGATGAACCCGTTGCGGACAGGCTGGACGCGCGCGGCCGCATTGGCCAGGTTCACCCGCGCGGCCGGATCGGTCGGTTCCGGGTCGGGCTTTGCGGCCTTGCCGACCGGCTTCAACTGGCCTGGAAGCGGCAGCGGCCTGGACAGCTCCACCACCTTGACGGGCGGTGGCGGATCGACGGCCTGCAGGGCCGGCACCGGATCGTCATAGGAAATCTCCGGCGGCTTCTGCCTGGTGGCGCAGCCCGCAAGCGTCGAGGTGCAAAGCAAAAGTGCTGGAAAGACCATGTTGCGGAAGGCCGGCATTGCGTGGATGAGGAGAGCCGGACGTTCCCCGGGGGCGGCTTTGCAGGGTGCGGTCGTCATTGTCCAAGCTCCTTCGACCAGTTGATGGCGTTGATGTAGATGCCGAGTGGATTCTTCCTCAACGTGTCGGCGTCGCGCGGGGGCTGCACGACAACAGTGAGAATGGCCGACCAGCGCTCCGTGGAAGCGAGTGATCCATCCTGATAGCGGCGTTCGATCCAGGCGATGCGGAAGCTCGCAGGCGATGCGCGGATGACCGACGACACGTCGACGGCGACCTGCTGTTTGCCGACCTTGGTGAACGGGTCATTGGCGCGCGCATAGTCGTTGAGGGCAAGCGCCCCGCCCTGCGTCGCGAAGTCATAGGCGCGCAGCCAGTTCTGCCTCACGATGACCGGATCGGCGGGGATCGACCTCACCTGTTCGATGAAGTGCGCCAGGTAGAAGGCAATCTGCGGATCGTTTGGCTGATAGTCGCCGACCGCAGGGGCGACAGCCTGCGCCTGACCGAGACGATCGACCTGCACTACCCAAGGCACGATCGAGCCCTTGGCGGACTGCCAGACGAGTGCGGCGGAGAAGCCGGCGGCGAGCGCCAGGCAACCGAAGGCCATGGTGCGCCAGTTGCGCGCCTGCACGCGAGCTGAACCGATGCGCTCGTCCCAGACCTGGGCAGCGCGCTGGTAGGGCGTCTCGGGTTGTGGGGATCTGCCGTAGTGCGTGGACGGTCGTTTGAACATGCTCAGTCTCTTTCAGAGAGGTTGATCGAGGAGCCGCCGCCATGGCTGTCACCACTGCGAACGGCGTGGGCGGCGGCCTGGGCGCCATGGGTCATCTGTTGCGAGCGCTTCATGCGCTTAGCCCAGGCGGGCTGACTTTCCGTGGCGGAGGACGCGACGGGAGCGGAGCCGGCTTCGGGGGTGTTCGCGCCGACTGTGCCGGCGGTGGATGATCCGCCCGTGGTCTCGAAGGCAGCGCGAGCACCGGACTGGTAGCTGTGCTTCATGCTGCCTGCCGCATTATTGGCAGCGCGCTTCAGCGGTGAGATGGCACCCTGGGCGCCGGCGCTGATGACACCGCCGAGCCCGGATGCAACGCTGGAGAAGCCTGACTGTCCGGCCGCGCCGAGGCCGTAGGCTGTGGATGCCCTGCCCGCCGTTGCGGCGCCACCACGAGCCGCGGCTGCAGCACCGCCGCTTACAGCCGCGCCGCCGGACACGACTGCGCCGGCGGCCGCCGCACCCACTGCTGCCATGCCGCCGGCGGCGAGCCCGGTGCCGACTGCCGCACCCGCGCCGAGCTGCGGGCCGCCGGAGACGAGGCCGTTGGCAATGCCCGGTCCAAAGATGCCAAGGCCGAGCAGCGACAGCGCGGCCAGAACGATCGCCATGGCATCGTCGATCGACGGCGTGGTCCCGCCGAATCCGGAAGTGAACTCGGAGAAAAGGGTTGAGCCGATGCCGATGATGACGGCGAGCACGAGCACCTTGATGCCGGACGAGATGACGTTGCCAAGCACCCGCTCGGCCATGAAGGCGGATTTGCCGAACAGACCGAAGGGAATCAGCACGAAACCGGCGAGCGTCGTCAGCTTGAACTCGATCAGCGTGACGAAAAGCTGGATTGCAAGGATGAAGAAGGCGAGCAGCACCAGCGCCCAGGCGAAGAACATGCAGGCGATCTGGATGAAGTTTTCGAAGAAGGACCAATAGCCCATCAGGTTCGAGATCGAGTCCAGCAACGGCCGGCCGGCATCGAGCCCAGTCTGCGCCACCTTGCCCGGGCGCATGAGATCGTTGACGGTAAACCCCGTTCCCGAGGCCTTCAGGCCAAGCCCGGCGAAGCTTTCGAAGACGATGCGGGCGAGATTGTTCCAGTTGGAGATGAGATAGGCGAAGACGCCCACGAACAGCGTCTTCTTGACGAGGCGCGCCATGACGTCGTCGTCCGAGCCCCAGGACCAGAAGAGCGCCGCCAACGTCACGTCGATGACGATAAGCGTCGTGGCGATGAAGCTGACCTCGCCGCCGAGCAGGCCGAAGCCGCCGTCGATGTAGCGCGTGAAGACTTCGAGGAAATGGTCGATGACGCCCATGCCGCCCATATCAGCGAGCCTCCTGCCGGGGCGGCTCGACCTGCATCGCAGGAGCGGTCACATCCGTCCGCTCCCGTTCTTGCCGGTCGCCTGACGCCGGCACATTCGGAAACAGCGTTGCCGGCGCTACCGGAGCAGGCGCGGTTGCCGCGTTACTTTGACCGAAAAACCGGCGCCGGCTCTCTGCCCAGGCTTTCAGACAACCGGGATCGCGGGGGCCGGCCTCGCCGATCTCGGAACAGCGGCGCAATTCGAACGCGAGCGGGTCTTGTGACGTGATGGAACCGTCCCGTGCCCCAAGGGCGTCAGGCTCATCGTCCTTGGTGCTCATCTCGATCGCGGTCAGTGTCAAAGCGACCGCGATGAAGACGACCGCACTGACACGAGCGAGGATCTTGCCATCCATCGCTCCGGCCTCAGTTCTTGCCATAGAACATCTGCGCACTGCCGGGTTGGTAGCCCGAGCCCTGCGTCAGGAAGCGGCGGCGCTGCTCCCGACCCTGGTCGGCGGCGGTGGCCTGCTCGGCCGATTGCAACGCTTGCGCCCGACCATTCGCGGCGACGACAGCGGTGAGATCGGCAAGCTGCTGCGCCTGAAGCCCGAGGAGCTGGTTGCCGGCCTGTGTTGCCTGAAGCGCGCCGGTCGCACCCTGGCTTTGGCCGACCAGTGCCGACATCTCACTGCGATTGGTGTCAATGTTGCCGACGACGCCCGCCTGCACACGCATGGCATCCTGAAGGCCACCAACCGTGTTGCCCCAGCGCGAGCGCGCGTCGGCGACGAGTTGCTGATCCGAAGCCGATAGCGAGACGTTGCCGTATTTCTGCTGGAAGGCCTGATCGATCTGCTGCACATCATAGGCAACGTTCTGCGCCTGACCGAGCAGTTGCTGCGTGCGCTGCACGGACTGCTGAAGCTGTTGCAGCGAGGAGAACGGCAGGCTTGCGAGATTGCGCGCCTGGTTGATGAGCATTTGCGCCTGGTTCTGAAGCGAGGTGATCTGGTTGGTGATCTGTTCGAGCGAGCGCGCTGCCGTCAGGACGTTTTGCGAATAGTTCGAGGGATCGAAAACGATCAAGGCCTGTGCCGGTGTCGTCAGGAAAGGCGAGAGCGCGGCAGGAGCGACAAGCAGGGCGGCGGCGAACCGCATACCGAGGGGACGGCGCATTTTCATGGGGACTTCTCCTTGTTGGTGAGGGCGGGGCTGGTTAGGGCGGGAACGAGTTCAGCGGCCCAGCCGACGCCACGGTGGCTAAGCCAGGCAGCGAGGAAACCGTCGCGGCCGTGCTCGGCGAAGATGCGGGCGATCGCGGCCTGGTCGGTCTTCGAGGACACAGCGCAGAGCGCGAGCGCCACATCGGACAGACCGAGCTCGAACAGCCGGTTGCCGCGTCGGGACTGGCAGTAATAGTCGCGCTTTGGCATCGCCCGCGCGATGATCTCGATCTGCCGATCGTTGAGGCCGAATCGACGATAGATCGCCGTGATCTGCGGCTCGATTGCGCGCTCGTTTGGCAGCAGAAGCCGGGTCTGGCAGCTCTCGATGATCGCGGGCGCGATTGCCGAGCCGTCAATGTCGCTGAGCGACTGCGTGGCGAAGATGACGCTGGCGTTCTTCTTGCGCAGCGTCTTTAGCCATTCGCGGAGCTGGCCGGCAAAGCCCTCATCGTCGAGCGCAAGCCAGCCTTCGTCGATGATGAGAAGGGTTGGCGAGCCATCGAGCCGGTCCTCGATGCGATGGAAGAGATAGGACAGGACGGCGGGCGCGGCACCTGTTCCGATCAGCCCCTCGGTTTCGAATGCCTGGACCGACGCCGATCCGATATGCTCGTGCTCGGCATCGAGCAGGCGGCCATAGGGACCTCCGACGCAATAGGGGCGCAATGCCTGCTTGAGATCGTTTGATTGCAGCAGCACGACCAGGCCGGTGATGGTGCGCTCCTCGACAGGCGCGGACGCCAGAGAACTCAACGCCGTCCAGATATGCTCCTTGATCTCAGGCGTGATCGTCACATTCTCACGCGTCAGGATCGCCACGATCCAGTCGGCGGCCCAGGCGCGTTCGGGGACATCGTGAATGCGCGCGAACGGCTGAAGACTGACGCTATCGGACGCTCCATCGCTGAGATCGCCGCCGAGATCATGCCAGTCGCCGCCCATGGCGAGTGCCGCCGCGCGGATCGAACCGCCGAAATCGAAGGCGAAAACCTGCGAGCCTTCATACCGGCGGAATTGCAGCGCCATCAGTGCCAAGAGCACGGACTTGCCCGCGCCGGTCGGGCCGACGATCAGCGTATGGCCGACGTCACCGACGTGAAGCGAAAGCCGGAACGGGGTCGAGCCTTCGGTCTTGCCGAAGAGCAGAGGGGGCGCTGCAAAATGCTCGTCCCGCACCGCGCCCGCCCACACCGCTGAAAGCGGTATGATGTGGGCGAGATTGAGCGTGGAGATGGGAGGCTGGCGGACGTTGGCGTAGACATGACCCGGCAGGCTGCCGAGCCAGGCGTCGACGGCATTGATGGTTTCGATGATCGCCGTGAAATCGCGGCCCTGGATGACCTTTTCGACCAGGCGCAGTTTTTCGTCGGCGATGCCAGGATCATCGTCCCAAACAGTCACCGTCGCGGTGACATAAGCCATGCCCGCATAGTCGGCGCCGAGCTCCTGGAGCGCCATGTCGGCATCAGCGGCCTTGTTTGCGGCGTCGGTGTCCACGAGGACGGACGCTTCGTTGGTCATCACTTCCTTGAGGATCGCGGCGACCGATTTGCGCTTGGCGAACCATTGACGCCGGATCTTTGTCAGCAGCCTGGTGGCATCGGTCTTGTCGAGCAGGATCGCGCGTGTCGACCAGCGATACGGGAAGGCCAGCCGGTTCAGTTCGTCGAGCAGACCCGGCGTGGTCGCGGTCGGGAACCCCGTGACCGTGAGAATGCGCAGATGCAACGCGCCAAGCCGCGGCTCAAGCCCGCCGGTCAGCGGCTGGTCGGCCAGCAGGACATCGAGATACATCGGCGTTTCGGGAACGCGGACACGGTGGCGATTGGTCGAGACGCAGCCATGCAGATAGGTCAGCGTCTCGGCGTCATCGAGCCAACGGCACTCCGGCATAAAGGCTTCGACAAGGCGCAGGACGCGGTCGCTGCGGTCAGTGAACCCGGTCAGCACCGCGTTGGGGTCGAGGCCCTTCTTCTCACGCCCTTCGTAGAGCCAGCTTTCGGCACGGGCGGTGTCTTCGGCGGGCGCAAGGTAGGTGAGCGTCAGAAAGTAGCTGGACTCGAAATGCGCGCCGGCCTCCTCGAAGCCCGCCTTTCGCTCCGCATCGACCAGCGTGGAGGCCGCATCCGGAAAGCTGCTGTCGGGATAGCGGGTCGAGGCATGGCGCTGCGCCTCCACGAAGATCGCCCAGCCGGTGCCAAGCCGGCGGAAGGCATTGTTGAGCCGGCCGGCGACGGCGACCAGTTCTGCCGGCACGGCGCTGTCGAGATCGGGGCCGCGAAAGCGCGCGGTGCGCTGGAAGCTGCCATCCTTGTTGAGGACGATTCCGGCGCCGACCAATGCCACCCAGGGCAGGAAGTCAGCGAGCCGGCTGCTGCGGTTGCGATATTCGGCAAGGTTCATCATCTGTGCGACCTCGCTTAGACCGTGAGATGCGCAGGGATGCGCAGATGCCGGCGAACAACATCGACGAAGAGCGGATCGCGCTTGGCAGCCCAGACGGCGGCAACATGGCCGATCGCCCAGATGGCGATACCGACGAGCCACAGACGCAGCCCCAGCCCCACGGCGCCCGCGAGCGTCCCGTTCATGATGGCGATGGCGCGCGGGGCGCCGCCGAGCAGGATCGGCTCGGTCAGCGCGCGGTGCACGAGGACCGTATAACCCGGTACTGTATAATCCGGCATTGGGCCGCCCTGTTCGACAGCGCCCACCATCAGACCAGCGCTCCGCCGCCGAACGAGAAGAACGACAGGAAGAAGCTCGACGCCGCGAAAGCGATGGACAGGCCGAACACGATCTGGATGAGCCGGCGGAAGCCGCCCGACGTGTCGCCGAAGGCGAGCGTCAGGCCGGTGACGATGATGATGATCACCGCCATGATCTTGGCGACCGGGCCTTCGATCGACTGGAGGATCTGTTGCAGCGGCTGTTCCCACGGCATCGACGAGCCGGAGGCATAAGCGGGCGCGGCCATCACCAGGAAGAGCGTGGCAACGGAAACGGTCATGGCAAGACGATGGCGCCCGAGGCGCAGGCGTTGGATCACGGATTTTCTCCTTCAGGGCTTTGGATGAGCAAGGGCGGGCTCTCGTCGCCCTCGAGGACGGCTGGCGCGACCCGGTAATCTCCGTCCGGGCAAAGGCCTTCGACACGGGCGAGTTCGGACAACCGGCGCGCGGAACCGCGGCCGGAAAGGACGGCAACGAGGTCGATCGTCTCGGCGATCAGCGCGCGCGGGACGGTGACGACGGCTTCCTGGATAAGTTGCTCCAAGCGGCGGAGCGCGCCAATGGCGCTGCCCGCGTGGATCGTCCCGAGGCCGCCGGGGTGGCCAGTGCCCCAGGCCTTGAGCAGTTCGAGCGCCTCGGCCCCGCGCACTTCGCCGACCGGAATGCGGTCGGGGCGCAGGCGAAGCGATGAGCGAACAAGGTCGGAGAGCGACGCGACGCCGTCTTTCGTGCGCATCGCCACGAGATTGGGCGCGGCGCATTGCAGCTCGCGCGTATCCTCGATGATGACGACGCGATCGAAGGTCTTGGCCACCTCGGCCAGCAGCGCGTTGATCAGCGTGGTCTTGCCCGTGGATGTGCCGCCTGCAACGAGGATGTTTGCGCGGTTGGCAACGCCCTGGCGCAGCGCGTCCACCTGCTGCGCCGACATGATTCCGGTCGCGACATAATCTTCGAGGGTGAAGATGGCGACGGCGGGCTTGCGGATCGCGAAGGCGGGCGCCGCGACGACGGGAGGAAGAAGCCCTTCGAACCGCTCCCCCGTCTCGGGCAGCTCGGCCGAGACACGTGGGGCGCCGGCATGGACTTCGGCACCGACATGATGAGCGACGAGGCGAACGATGCGCTCGCCGTCCGCTGCTGACAAACGCTCTCCTGTGTCGGACAACCCCTCGGACAGGCGGTCGATCCACAAACGTCCATCGGGATTAAGCATCACTTCGACGATGCCGGCGTCGTCGAGATAGCGCGCGATCGCAGGTCCGAGCGCTGTGCGCAGCATGCGTGCGCCGCGCGCCAGACCTTCTGAATTGTGAGGCGAAGCTGCCATCCTGTCCCCGTTTCGATCCGGGGGAACATGGACGGCCCCTGGACGGGGATGATTAAGAGAGCCGCATCTCGAGTGGTTTCAACACCTATATCGAGGCGTAGTGGCGTAGCGTGCAAATACAGGAGATTGGCGGTGCCGACCTGTGATCAAGGCCGGCGATCTTCAGGCAAGGGCGGCGCTCGCCGTCAATTGTGCGCTCGTCGGTAAAGCCGTCAGATCACGCGGCTTCAGCACGAGTTGACCGTCGAGGCTTGTGGCGAACCACCACGTCGACCTTGTAGTCGAGCCGGTCCAGACAGCGAACCAGCCTGTCTATTGAAAACTTACCCGTTCGCCCTGTGGCGATCGCGGAGACGTCGGGCTGTTTCATTCCGAGCAGTTCAGCCGACTTCGCCTGGGTCAGGCGCCGGCGCTTGATAATGGCGCGGATCTCGCGGGCCAGCTTGGCCTTGAGCAATTCCTCTTCGGGATTGTCAAAGCCGAGGTCCGCAAACACGTTGCCGCTGCTCACTTCGGCGGTGATGTCTTCCGTCATGACTTTGTTCCTTTGCCATAGTTTTCACGATAGTGCGCCTCGGCCGCCTTCAATCGTACTGTGACGAGATCGATTTCATGCTTGGGTGTCTCCCTGCCCCTCTTCGACTTCTTCTGGAAGCAATGAAGGACGTAGATCACGCCAGCGAAGCGGACGGTGTAGACGGCGCGGTAGGTATCTCCGTCGAAGTCGTCGACCACCTCGAGGATGCTGCGGCCCCCAAACCCTTTCAGGGCTTTGACAGCCGGGTGCTCCTCACCATTCTGGGCGTCGTTGATTGCGACACCCATCAACCGGCGAACATCGACCGGAAACTCGCGCAGGTCATCCTTCGACGATCCCATCCATACCGTGAGCTTTTGGTTTTTCATTCGCCCTTTGCCTTATAGCATACAGACTATAATTTTCAACGAAACGATCCTGACACCGCCTAGCCACTGAAAAATAACTGGTTCGGCTCAGACGGCTGTTTTTTCCAGGTGATCATAGAAGCTCATGAAGGGTGGTCCCTCATGCAATCACGGATCTTAAATTGCGGATTTCGCGCCCAACATGGTTCCCGTATCAGCCACTCCACCCCTGCTGCTGTCTAGTTTTCTTCTGCCAAACCCGACAGGTTGGCAACGCGAGTTCCATGACAACATATCGTTACAATACTTTGATATGCTTGACATATCGATGCTTGCAAAATCTCGGTCCGCCAGTCCGTTCAGCGCGCGGGCGTGCCGGGCTGGTGTGTGTCCAGACCGCCATCGATGTCCTCGGAGATCTCCTGCCGAAGCTTTGGACCTCTCGCCAGGCGCCGGCCGAGCGCGGTGACGAAGGCATCATAGCGCTCGCCAGCCTTGGAGTGGGCTGCCTGTGCCGCGGGCTCGGGCAACGCTGGTGTTGTCGCCAGCCAGAAGCGGACGAAAACAGCGAGCGTCTCCACGGCAATCGCGACATCGCGCTCCTGGCGCGTCATACGGCGGTCCAGCTGGTCAAGCCGCTTGGTGATCGCCGCCTCCTGCCGCTCGGCGGCATCGGGTGAGAGGAACGACTCGATTGCCGCCTCCGCGACGAGCGACCGTGAAAAATCACGGCGCGCCGCATGTTCGGCCAGCCTGCTCATGACCTTCGGATCGAGATAGACGGACAGGCGTTGCTTGCGAGGTGGCTTTACCATGGGAGCCTCACATATCCACGCCGTCGCCGGGGTCGAGCGACGCCTGCCGCGCAACGCCTTGCATCAGGCGCGTCAGTCGACGGTTGCGGGCAACCTCGTCCTCCACGTCATCCAGGTGATCGATCTCGAATTCGTTCTCGGTCGAAGGCTTCACGACCTGCTCGACGCGACTGAGCTCGGGTTGCCGACGACGCTCGGAATCAGTTGTGTCGTCATCCGTGGCCAACGGCGCCGACATGGCTTCAGCAATCTGCGGACGAGAAGGCAGAGGCAGGTTCGTCCAGTCGTCCGGCCTCCCCTCCTCCGCCGCCGCCCTCAGCCGCGGCGGCGGCAGGATACGTTCCCGGAAGCGAGCATCCTCATGATAGCGCGCCTTTTTGGCGCGGATCGGCGGAGCACCCGCGACCATGACGATCTCGTCGGTCGCCGGCAGCTGCATGACTTCACCCGGCGTGAGCAGCGGGCGAGCCGTCTCCGAGCGGGAGACCATGAGATGACCGAGCCACGGAGACAGCCGGTGGCCGGCATAGTTCCTCATGGCCCTCATCTCGGTCGCTGTTCCCAGCGCGTCGGACACGCGCTTGGCGGTGCGCTCGTCATTGGTGGCAAAGCTTACCCGGACATGACAGTTGTCGAGGATCGAGTTGTTGGCGCCGTACGCCCTCTCGATCTGGTTGAGGGATTGAGCGATCAGGAAGCTTTTCAGCCCGTAGCCGGCCATGAAGGCGAGCGCCGATTCGAAAAAATCGAGGCGGCCAAGCGCCGGGAACTCGTCGAGCATCAGGAGCAGCCGGTGCCCTTTCGCCCTGACCTGCAGATCTTCAGTCAAGCGGCGGCCGATCTGATTGAGGATCAGGCGAATGAGCGGCTTGGTCCGATTGATGTCGGACGGCGGCACGACGAGGTAGAGTGTCGTCGGATGCTCGTCGTCGATAAGGTCGCTGATGCGCCAGTCGCAGCGGCGCGTGACCTCTGCCACGACAGGATCGCGATAGAGGCCAAGAAATGACATGGCGGTGGACAGCACGCCGGAGCGTTCGTTGTCTGATTTGTTCAAGAGCTCTCGCGCGGCGCTGGCGATGACCGGGTGCGGACCAGCCTGCCCCAGATGCGCGGTTTTCATCATTGCGGACAGCGTCGATTCGATCGGACGCTTCGGATCGGAAAGGAAACCGGCCACGCCGGCGAGTGTCTTCTCCGGCTCGGCGTAGAGGACATGCAAGATTGCGCCGACCAGAAGAGCGTGGCTGGTCTTCTCCCAATGGTTTCGCCGCTCGAGCGAGCCTTCGGGATCGACCAGAATGTCGGCGATATTCTGAACATCGCGGACCTCCCATTCGCCGCGACGCACCTCGAGCAGTGGATTGTAGGAAGAGGATTTCGGATTGGTCGGATCGAACAGCAGGACCCGGCCATGCCTGGCGCGGAAGCCCGCGGTGAGCTGCCAGTTCTCGCCCTTGATGTCGTGGACGACGGCTGAACTCGGCCAGGTCAGCAACGATGGGACGACAAGGCCGACACCCTTGCCCGAACGTGTGGGCGCGAAGCACAGCACGTGCTCCGGTCCGTCGTGGCGCAGATAGGCGCCGTCAAACCGCCCAAGCACCACTCCATCGGAGCCGAGAAGGCCCGTTGCCTTGACCTCCTGCTTGTCTGCCCAGCGGGCGGAGCCGTAGGTCTCGACCTTCTTGGCCTCGCGTGCCCGCCAGACCGACATGCCGATGGCGACGGCGACGCAGACGAAACCGCCGGAAGCCGCGATAAAGGCGCCCTCCACGAAGATCGACGGCGCGTAGGCATCGAAGCCGTACCACCACCAGAAGAAGGACGGCGGAAGGTAGAATGGAAAGCCCAGGACATGGAACCATGGCCTGCCGAGCTCGGGCTGGAACGCCAGGCGCCAGGCCACCCACTCCGTCGCGCCCCAAGTCGTGAACAGTACGATCATCAAGACGGCGAGGATCTGGCCCCAGAGAATTTTGGTGGCGGACATAGAAGCGGTCCTTTCTTCACAATGAGGTTAGAGGCCGAGGCCTCGCTTGCGGCCAAAACTCCAGTCGATGCCGCCGTCATCGCGAGCGACGCCAGAGACGTGGCGTCCAACATGTTTTTCCAGGGACGGCGTCCAAGGCACCAGTTGGAAAACGAGGCCGTCATCGATCATGGCGAAGCGGCCGGAGGCGAGCGTGAAACGTTGCCGGTAGGAACCGGCCACAAACTCACCACTGCGAACGCGGTTGAACGGCTGGCCGGTTTCGGCCGAGAGCTTTTCACCGAGCGCCTCCAACTCGCGGCGACGCAGCGTGTCTATCAGGTTGCGGGTGAAGGTTGTGCGTTGGCCATGCCGCTCGCCGAGGCCCTGTTGGACGAGGTGGTGAGCACGGCGCTGCATCGCCTGCCGCACCTCGGCGCCGAAGCCGCCTTCGGACAACGCAGTCGGTTCGCGGGCGATGTTCTGGCGGTCAAGCCAGGTTGCGCCGGCGGCGGTAACCTGCTGCTCAATGTTGAGATCGGAACGGACAGCGAGTGCTGCGCGTCCATGTCCCTGCGCGTCATGGAACCTGCGCAGCTCGACGATGGAACCTGGAGCGCTGTCGCCGGCGGCGTCGAGGTAGGACAGCTTGATGTGATGTGTGCGGCCGTCGGTACCATCGACCACGGCGTAGGCACTGCCCTTCAGTTCATCATCGAGACCGCGGTCGACCAGCCGACCGACGATCGGCGTGTCCAGGCGCTCCGCCGCCAGCACATAATTCGCCGATCCGCGCTCGATGCCCTGTTCGGTCAGCGCGCGGTGCATGCGCTTGATGATGTCGCCGCGCTCGCCAAGGTCGCGCAGCGTGGCCTCGGCCTTGTCGGCGATCAGCCATTGGCCCGGGCCGACCTGTTCGGCAAGGCCAAGGGTTTCGAGCTTGCGCACCCGCCCGACCTTCAGCACGTGATACTCATCGGGCTGAGCGTTCGCAGCGGAGGCAAGGTCGACAACGCCTGTGTCGCGGCCATCGCGAACAAGCTGCCGGTCAAGCTGGGTCCAGCGTTCGGCTTCGACCTGGCGCTGCAGATTGCGGCGGATGTCGAGATCGGTGCGCGGGCCGAGCTCCTGGGTAACGAGGTCGGCGGCGCGGGCGCGCATCCCCTCCTTGATGTAATCGCGGGAGATCACAAGATCCTGCCCGTCATCAGTCTGGCCACGCAGGATGATGTGGAGGTGCGGGTTGTCGGTGTTCCAGTGATCGACGCCAGCCCATTCCAGTTTTGTGCCGAGGTCTTTTTCCATCTGCCCCATCAGATCGCGGGCGAAGGATTTGAGGTCCGCCATGTCGATGGCATCTTCCGGCGAGACGATGAAGCGGAAGTGGTGCCGATCATCGCCACACCGCGCGGCGAAAGCACCGCCATCCACCTCCCCGGCCCCCGGCCCGAACAGCCTTGCCTTCTCCCCGTCCCGGGTGACGCCCTCTCGGCGCAGATAGGTGAGATGGGCGGCAAGCGGCGCTGCGCGCGCGTGATGACGCACCAGCCGTGTCTTGATGATCACGGCTCGCGAGCGGCCGGTGAGGAGACGATTGGCGCGCAAGCTCGCCGAGCGGCCACGCCCGAAGGTCGAGCGATTACCCGGACTGATCCGGCCGGAGCGAGAGATACGGGCGCCCGCCTTCTGGGCGGCGGCAAGCGCCTGCGCGATGAAGGGCCTGCCGCGCTGGGCGCCCGATGAGCGGATGCGGCCGGGCCGGATGCGGAAACCATCCTCGTCAGTCATCGTGAAGATCCGCACATCGTGCCAAGACACGGAAATGACAGCGAAAACACTGTTCCGGCGAGGTGCGCCACATGTTCGCACCTCGCGGAAATGCCACATAAGCTCTTGAAACAGCACAACCGATCGACGCCGCACCTCGCGGCCTTTTATCTCGCCATCTTCCGGTTGTTCTGCCCACCTTTCGCGTCCATCCACCCCAGGGTGCGCTAGAGCTTGCGGTTGCACGAAAACGCCCATGCGCGCTCATGGCTGGATCCTTTCGCCGGCTCGCGCCACGAAGAGGCCTTCGGACAGCGGCACGATGGCGGAGACATCGCGCACGGTCGGTGCGGAGCTCGCGTCATTTGGTGGTCGCTCGGCCGGCAGGAGAGCGACAGCCTGTATGCGATCCGGCTGACCGACGAACAGCGAGCCGTGCTTCCAGGGAATGGCCTCGACAGACGTAACGGCGAAAGGGCGCATACCGTCGCTTTCACCGATCAGGGGGGCAAGTGCTGCGACATAGGCGCGGGTCTCGGCCGGTAACGGACGCCCAGTGAGGTAGGCTTCATAGCGTGCAGGTCCCGCGTTGTAGGCGGCCAGAAACCCCGGCGAGCCGAAGCGATCGTGCAGTTCGCGCAGATACGCCGTTCCCGCCAGGATGTTGTCGCGGGGATCGAATGGATCGCGACCGAGCGACCACCGAGCGCGCAGATAGTCCCATGTGCCCGGCATGATCTGCATCAAGCCGCTGGCGCCTGCGCTGGAGACGGCGCGCATATCGCCCGCACTCTCCTTGCGTATAATGGCGCGTATCAGCGCGGTCGGAACGCCGAAGCGGCGCGAGGCTTCTGCGATATGCGCGCCGAACGGATCGCGCTGCGACGATCGCGCGATGGCCACGTCCTGCGCCACTGTCGCCGCCGGCATGACGGTCGCGACGGACAGGCCGCAAAGGAGGAGAAGAGCCATGCGCCGGGCAGCAGGAGGCGGCCCGGGCGCACCGCGATGGGTCGTCGACGGACGGCGAGCGCGCATCGTTCAATCCTTCTCGCTGCGGTCGCGCGGGCGCGTCCAGTGCAGCGACCAGGACGTCTGGCCGTCGCCATTGCGAAAGAGGTTTGCGCGTATCGGCTGCGCGTAGGTCGGGTCGTCGAGCTGGATCGAGACATAGTCTCCGGCCTTTTCGCTGGAGCGTTTCCAGCCGGCGCCAATCTCGGGGCCGTCCTCGCTTCCGATGTGAACGCGGTAGTCAGGCGCATTCTCCGTTTCGCTCGCCTCTGCCGCCACAATGGCGATATCCAGGTTGAGGCTGAGCGTGTGGATGCGCCCGCTATAGCCAATCTTCTGGCGCGTGAATTCCCCTATCTGTTGCATGTCTGGCTCCTGTTTTAGAGTGGTGCGGTGATGAAGGCTGGCGGCACGACGCGCGCCGCCGGTTGCGCGCTCACCGCGTTGGCGCGCGCCATTCGAAGCGGCCGTTGCCGTCCTCGTCTGTCCACAGCGGAACGGCGCGGCCGATGATCCGTCTGGTGGAGAGGAGGCCGAAGTAGCGGCCGTCGAGACTGTCGCGGACACGCCAGTTCATCAGGAAGACTTCCCCGGTCGAGACGCGGCGGCAGCCCTGCCAGACCGGCAGGTCACGTCCGGCCCGATCACGCTTCAACGCCACGCCAACTTCAATGCCATCGACGGTGATGGTGAGGTTCGAGCGACAGACACATTGGCCGGAAACACCAAGGATGCGCTTCAAGAGTGGCACGCCCCTCGGCAGATAGCCGCGATCAGCGAGGAATGCCGCGAGTGGCTCGGGCGCGTCGACGGCGACAAGATCGGTGACCTCGAAGGGTCCGTCGAAGTCGATCGTGTAGAAGCCGATCGGCGCGCTAGCCGACGCATTCCAGATGAGCTTCGTGGGCATCGGCGTGAGGCCGGGATAGCCGACGCCCATGGTTGCGATAACGCTGGCTAAGATGATCCCCGCGCGCGTCACGGCTCGGTCCTCTTGCGCAGCAGGAAGGCGCGATGTTGGTCGAGTGTGTAGCTGCGCGGCGTGTGGCCGGCGGTTATCCGGTTGTGGATGTGCCGCCAATGATCAGGCGACACAAATTCAGGCTCGATGCCGAGGCGCTCGATGGCGTCGATCGCCTGCAGCACGCGTTCGACCTTGGGCCAGCTCTCGATCTTCAAAAGGATGTCGCCGCCAGGCCGCACGAAGGGCAGTGTCTGATAGGCTTCGCCAGGTGCTACCGCACGCACGATGTCGATGCGTGAGATGATCGTTCCAAAATCGTTCGCGGCCCAGCGCACGAGGGCGAAGACCGCGCCGGGACGATAGGACAGGATGCGCCGGCGACGATCTACGATCTGTTCGCGGGCGTGCGTGCCGAAACGGATCCAGTTCTCCTGTCTCTTCTCGACCCAGGTCAGTTCGACATGGACGAGATCGTCGCGAGTGTGGTGCGTGGCCGCGAAGGCTCCGCGCATGCGGTGAGCCGCGATGCCGGTCATGAAGGTTCTCCTGGTGTTGCTGGGAATTTGCACGCGAGCCTCGCGCGCAGCGTGTCGGCGACGATGATGTCGTGCTGGAGAGCGGCGATGCGGTCGCGCTCCTGAGTCGTCAGCTCGGTTGTCGGGCGCACGACGAAGGTCGCGAACTTATTTCCCTTGGAGGTCAATTCACGGGCGAGATGCAGCGTCAAAGTTGCATTGCCAACACGGCTCTTTTGATTGAGGGGTGCGGCGCTCATCGGGTGGCTCCCGAGCGCGGATCAAGCGGCGGAGTCGGACCTTCGGAAGCGCTGGTTGCCATGATGCGACCGCCAGAAACCGATGGCGCATTGGAGGTCTTGTCGGTCTCTATCCCGAGTGCGTCGCTGGTTCGGCGGATCAGCCTCTGCACATTGCGCGCGCGCTCTTCAAAGTTAGAATCTGGGTTAGAGTCTAAGTTAAGGGCGCGGTTTCGGCTTTGCTTTCCTACCGTTAGCCCCTGTTTCGGTTCCTGATAGCACGAGCCTGCGGTTCCCGATGGCACGATAGGTCCGGTTCCCGATAGCACGAGGCCGTCCACAGGCCTTCCACAGGAGCCGATCCGCTCGAAGGCAAGCAGAACCCGACCGCCAATCTCCACTTCCAGGGCAAGGGTGTAGCCGGGCAGCGGCTGGCGGCGGATGATGTCGCGCAGCTCGAAGGCAAAGCGCTTGTAGGGCGACAGGCTGCCGGATTTCTGGTGAAGGTGACGGAAGTCGAAGCGCCAGCCGTCGCGCTGGCGTCCGCCATGCTTGCGCACCAGCCGATAGAGCCAGCGCTCCAGCCCGCCAGTCAGGTCGAAATAGGCGCGATCGATCGTGAGCACGAGCGCGTCATCGAGGACTGCCTGGTAGAACCAGTCGGGGACGATCAACTCGATCCCCGCGGGTTTGCCATGGCGATCGATGCGCTCCTGCCACTCATTGATCCATGAGAAGCGGTGACGCCGGCCTTCGGCGGGCTGACGAATCGTCGTCGAGACGGTGGTCGACTGAAGCCGGTCAAGCCCCGCCTTCAGGCGCTGATAATCGCGCAGGCTCTTGCCGCGGCCGACGAAGGAGAGAATCTCATAGGGCGTGGCCGCCATCAGGCGCGACGTGCGAAGGCCGGCGTCGCGCGCCTCGACGATCTGGCTCGCGGCCCAGATCAGGATGTCGGCATCCCAGATGGTCGCCATGCCATGATCGGGTACGGCTTCGACCCGGATCGTGACGTTGCCGGCCGTGAAGTCGATTGGCGCGACGCGATGGGTCTTGGAGAGGGAGAAGAACGGATAGGCCATGAGATCCTGCGCATCTCGCGGGGCGAACTCGCCAGGCAGCGCCCGGAACAGGTCGAGCTGCCCGCGCTCCGAAAGGGATTGGTTTCGCGCCGCCATTTGGAAATCCGCGCGCGGTCAGCGTGCGTATCGTCCGCCATGCGCCGGCGGCGTCGGCGTGTGACGCTTGGCCGGCAGGACCGACCCACGCGGATCGGATGTAGAGGTGACAGCGCCGCGTTCGGCCCAAGCCTGAAGATCGTCGACGGCATAGACGACACGGCCGCCGAGCTTTCGGTAGGAAGGACCAGTGCCATAGGTCCGGTGCTTTTCGAGCGTGCGGGCGGACAGGCTGAGGAAATCCGCGGCTTCCTTGGTGCGCAGGAAGCGCGGCGGCAAAACGGCGATATCGGGTCGCATGGGTCGAACCTCCGTGGGGTTTTGGGCAGCCGCTGGCGTTCAGCGGTGGACGGAGACCACGGTGGCGGAGAGTAAGCTTCGTCAGGGATGGGGAAGTTGAGGGGGGCTAAAACTCCACCCCCTTTGCGCGGCCAGACCCGCTAGGATCGACGGCGATGACGCAGGATTTGCAAATAGCCGCCGCCGATCATGGCGGTGGCGCCTTCGACCAGGCCGATCACCGCATCGCGCAGCGCGGAGGTCTTCCAGGGATCGGCGGCGACGCGCTTAGACCCGTAAAGCGCGATCGCAATGTCGCGGTAGCTCGCGCCATTCGAGTGGCCGTCAGCGGCCTGCATCATCAGTCGAAAGCGGCGGCGCTGCTGCGGGGTCATCCGCGTGTCCGAAGGTGTGGGGCGCCCCTGCAAGGAACGCCAGAAACGGGCGAGTGCTTCGATCCGTCCCAACGTCTCTGCATCCAGGGGGATCAGCGCCGCCAAATGACCGTGCGGCTCACTACCGGGCAGAAGCAAAAGTTGAGTGGCGACACCTGCACTATGGACAGTGTGACGTCCTTCCGGGCTGTCGTGGAGCACGCCCGCGCCGGTCAACGGCGTCGATCGCAAGGAAGACAGAAATTCCGGCGCCGGCACGAGAGAAACCACAGCTGGATCGACGTCAGGCGACCAGAAAACGTCTTGCGCCAAGGCGGACAAATCCGGCCTGGCCGGGAAATCGTAACCCCCACTGCCGCTGTGCCTCAGGGGGGAACGGTGCTTTTTCGGCTCTTGTGGTCAGGAGCGCTTGGTAGTGCCGTTGATAGGGTTCGTGACGCCGCAGACACTCCCAGGCGAGCCCCTCGATGGGTAATGTATCGAAATAGTCGTAACTGTCATTGTCTCGCCAATGCGACGTATCCGGCCTCATCCAAGAGCTCCTCGCAAGAAAAGCGTAGACCCCGCCTCCAAGAGATTCCGGGTTGTAGCGATTGGCGGAAGCCCCTCGCCGGGCATCGGGTGATGCCGCTCCGGCATCACCGGGGAACCGCAGGCGCTGTGGTGCTAGTTGCCGGGTCGACGCAAGAGATGACGGTAGCCTGCACGCGCCATCCACCGCGCTCGCGCCAGATGGCTGTCATGGATGCGCCGGGCGCGTTGCGGCTCCTTCGTCAGATCAATGCCGAAGAGAATTTCGACCACCTCGCGCCAGTCCGCGCCGTCGTCGGCGGCGTCAAGCAGGCGCATATAGAGCTTGATGTGTTCCCGATCGTATTCGGTGAGTTCGTCACTGGTCGGCGCGGTTTCGTCAAACGGCTCGATCATCGCTTGCCTCGTCTTCACAGAGTGAAAGCATTTTATAGAAACAACAGCGCCGACGGAGGATAGCTGATAAACATCGGGCGATGCGGTTTCGGCATCGCTCTCGGCTTGGGTGAACCGAACCGGACCGTCCGCGGAAGAAGGCCCCAGCCTTCCGGCCGGGGCCTGGGCGGGTCCTCAGTCGCCCCGCCGCGCGTTCGGGCGGGACCAGATGAGCGAGAAGCCCTCACCTTCCTCGTCGTCGAAGAGGTTGGCGTAGATCGGGGCGTTGAAGCTCGGATCGTCGAGCTTGAGGCCCATGTAGTCGCGGCCCTCGTTGGAGGTCTTCGACCAGGCGGCGCCGATCTCGGCGCGGCCGACCAGCACCCGGTGGCTGGGAGCGTTCTCGCCAGTGGCGCGGGTGTCTGGGACGATGCGCACGTTCTTGGCCTGGACGCTGAGGGTGACAATTTCACCGGTGAATTCGTTGGAGGCGGACTTCTTGAAGGTGCCGATGGTAGCCATTGTAGTCTCCATTTTCTGTTCCCGAGCCCGCACCATGCGGCCTCGATGGCGATCACATGGCCGGAGGCGACCGACGACGCATCGCTTGCGACCGGAGCAATGCGGAGGACGGCGCAGGAACGGCTTTCTTGTCTCGCGAGGAATGGCGGCGCTCGGGGTCCCAATGCGCTTGCCGCATGGGGTGGGCGCCGGCAGGGGAAGAAAGTCGAGACGCGCCGTTGCGGCTCAGGCGGTCGAGGCTTCAGCCGTCCTTCGGCCAGATCAGCCCATTGAAGAGGCCGTTTGGAGCGCTCTTGGGACAGATTGGCAACGGAGACGTTGGCATACAACGCGCCTCCTGCACTTCGCTACAGGCTTCACCGGCATCGCCCATGCATTCCAGGCACAGATTCCGCGCACCTGCGACGCCCCGCCACTGCGCGCGCTGCCGTCCTGCTACCGACTGGTCGGTCTGCCATGGGCATCGACCGAAGAAAGTCCAAGTCCACAGACGGGGCCGCGCCGGCACATGGCCGTTGCTCGATCCTGGCATGGAACCCGATTGCTCCAACCACCGATAATGAGGTGGCTAGGCCTTCGTCGGTCTGGTCCGCCCGCGTCGCCCGCGCGGGTCTAGGCTCGAACCACGTCCCTGCCGGATTGGTCGGCGGCCCTCATGTTTGCGACCCGCAGATATGCCGTGACGCCGACGGCGGTCGCGCCAATGACGGAAAAGACGATCTGCCAGGTTTCCGAAGGCATCATGTGCTTCGCGATCCCATGGGTGGCATGGTAGCCGGCAGCGATCGCGAGAGCGACGAAGACCAGCACGAGCGCCAGCTTTGCCCACATGGGGCTAATAACGCCGAGGAGGATTTGGCCAACGCCGAGCGTCGACCCGGCTGCGAGGCTACCGACGAGGATCGCGCCAAGCCAGCCGGCGCCGGTGTTGAATCCCCACATGGCTGCGCTGACGCCGACGAACAACGGAAGGGCTAGATAGCAAGCGTGAAGAGCAACCACCACAGGATGCCGATGGCCGCCATACAAACGAACATGCCGAGGATGATCATGGTGGTGTCTCCGAGAGAATAGCTCTGGCGATTGCGCCTTCCACCACCACCTCGCGCAGTTCACAGCATAGCAAGCGAAAAGGGCGGGCGAAACCCGCCGGTGTTCTTGGCGCGATTACGCTCCGTCATGGCGCAAACGGGTCGATTTCGCCGACGATGGCGGTGTCGTCGCCGTCATACTCGTTCGCGGGCACGACCGAGAGTGCCGTCGCCGGCACGAAAGATGACGATGGCGACCATGAGGGTGGCGGCGAGGCTGAAGGCAAAGGCATGCGCGTCGGCGAGGGACATCGATCCGGCTCCTGTTTGAAGCGGAGGACCCTCCCCCGCTGACAGGCGCCCGATGCGTTCGGCCGATGGCCGCAATCACCGCGAAGGCGAAGCCGCAGCGGCGGCACGCTTCGCGTAGTCCGACCCCTTGCGGGTTGATGGCGTCAGGCCGTCGGCTGAACCAAGGATCAGCGTCGTATCGCAGGGGTGGTGCTGTGCTCCTGGAAGTGACGGACGATCTCTCGAAGCCGCCCGCGCCATTCCTCGCGCACGAACGGTGCACCTCGGCTCGAAGCGTGTCGCGGATTGATTTCCCCCGTTCGGTGGAAAGCCGTCCGCATTGCGCCGGGATGGTCATCCACCGCCGGTTTTCGAACGACCGGAGTTGGGCCGGAAGCGGAAAGTCCACTCTCCGCATGACTGGCACAAAGGCCGACGTTGCCATCCTTCCGGCCAAGCCAGTCGAATAGGGCCAATGATACGGATGTCTGCCTAAGGGCGGGAGTTGGCCCGACAGCTGCGACGTCATAAATCCGCCCGGGAACAGAGCAGCTACTCCGGTAATCCAGCCTTGGAGAGTCCTTCGAGTAAAAGCTGCTCGTCAGTCTGGCTCTGGAAACCTTCTTTGGCGACAAACCGAATGGATGAAAAATTTGGGGCTTTGCGTAGCACATTTGATGCGCACTCTCGGGCGAGTTCAGGTTTGCCCATAAGGGCGTAGCACGCAGATCGATAGGCTTCCACCCAATATGGCATTTGGGGTGATCTGCTGAGATTTGCGATGGCTTCGTCGAACTGATGATCGGAGAAGTAAAAACATCCGAGCTGTGGCCAATACCATGTCGGTTCAAAGTACGGATCCACCACTCGTGCTTCAATGAAGAAACCAATCGCTTCTGCCGGCTTCCCTAGCGCGTGGTGCAAGAACCCAAGGCCGGTCAAGGCAACGGGCTTATTTGGGGCTAGTTCGTGCGCCTTTCGGAAGTGATGTCCCGACAAATCGAAAGACTGGCGATACAGATGTGCCCACCCCAAAGCCAACTGGCAGATGGGATCAGTCGGATCGAGGGCCACGGCCGTCCTGCTCAGTTCAAAAGCTTCAGAGAGCTTTTCATCATCACCCTCTAAGTCCCGCGACCAACGGTTCAAATACAGGTTTGCGAGAAGTCCGTATGCTCGGCCGTAGTGTGGGTCGAGTTCTATGGCTCGTTCATAGAGCTTTACGGCCTCTGTCTCGGTTTCCAAATTGTCGAATGGCAGTGCATCTGCGCGAAGAACACATTCATAAGCCTCTAAACTCGCTGGCGGTTTTCGAAGTGCCCGCTCGACGCCAACGGCTTTGAGCCGGCCAATCAGCGTCCCGACTATGGTCCTTATGACTTGGTCCTGCACAGCGAAGATTTCGTCCTGATTTCGATCAAAACGCTCAGCCCAGAGATGATTGCCGGAGCTTGTTTCAACAAGCTGAGCGGTAATCCGTATGCGGTCACCCAGCCGGCGGACACTACCCTCAAGAATGTACTGCACGCCAAGTTCTCGGCCGACCCGGACTATGTCGATGTCACCTCCCCGATAACGGAAGGACGAGTTGCGTGCGATCACATGCAGGTCACGGAACCGCGCCAATTCTGTAATGATGTCTTCAGTAAGCCCATCACTGAAATATCGCTGTTCGAGATCGCTGCTCATGTTTGTGAACGGAAGAACTGCGAGCGAGGGGGGCGTGTGCGACGATCGAAGCGTTCGCGGTTGCTGCGCAGGTGATGACTGTAGAGGATCCGCGTCCATTAAGCGGAAGGCTCGTACGGGCGTCGAGATGTTCTTCAGTTTCTGCTCGCCCATGTCCTCGAATTGAAAGGCGACCTTATTGCGCACCTCGTCGTGAATTTTGCCGGAAACGCAGATACCGCCGGGGTCGGCTAAGGCCTCTAGCCGCGCAGCTATGTTGACACCTTCGCCAAAGACGTCAGTTCCCTGGCCAATCACGTCACCAAGATTGATGCCGATCCGCAAATCGATGCGTTGTTTCTCCGACGCCAATGCATTCGCGGCCGCCATTTTTCGCTGCACGTCTACTGCCGCTGCAACGGCGTTTATGGCACTGCCGAACTCGATCAGCATTCCATCGCCCATAAGTTTCACGACACGCCCGCCATGAGCGATGACGGTCGGCGCGAGAATAGAAGCGCGCCGTTCTGTCAATGCAGCAAGCGTCCCAGATTCATCTTCTTCCATGAGCCTGCTGTAACCGACGACGTCAGCCATTAGCAGGGCGGCGAGGCGACGTTCCATGGACCCTTTCCGAGAGAGGGAGCTAGTACCAAATCCTTACACGAATACTGCCTTGCGAGCGAACGCGCTTTCAGTTTGCATCTCGGTTTCGGCACTGGAGGCTCTTCATCAGTCGTGTTCGCGCAGCCGGATCGCATACAGCGTCCCCGTGCTCCAACCACTGATCGCCAGTCGCGCGGGCTCTAATCTTGGGTGTACGCTATCGGGCAACAGCGAAATGGCTCCGAATGACCAAGATGAGGCGCGAAGCCGCCGTTCGCGTCGTGAAAGACATACCTCCACATCGGTGAGATTGTGGAATAGCGGTGACCAACCTGGACTAAGATCTAGGGTCAAAGGGGGCGCTCACGAGCCGCCTAATCGATAGACCGGGATGCCGAGCTTGCGGGCCTTGTCGGCGAGGTTCTCCTGAATGCCGGTGCCGGGAAAGATGATGACGCCGATCGGCATGACCGCCAACATCTGGTCGTTGCGCTTAAAGGGAGCGGCCTTGGCGTGTCTGCTCCAGTCGGGCTTGAAGGCGACCTGCGGCACCTTGCGATGATCGGCCCAGCGGGCGGCGATCTTTTCAGCGCCTTTGCGTGATCCGCCGTGCATCAGCACCATGTCGGGGTGCTTGGCGCGGATTTGGTCGAGCTTTGCCCAGATCATCTCGTGATCGGCGGTATCGCCGCCGGAGAAGGCGATCTTGGGGCCGGCCGGCAACATGACCTCGGTTTCCGCGCGCCGCCTGGCCGCGAGGAAGTCGCGGCTATCGATCATTGCGGCGGTGAGATGGTGGTGGTTTACCATCGACCCCGTGCGCGGTCGCCAGGCAGAGCCGGTGTACTGATCGTAGTGTTCGGCGGCCTGGTCACGCATGAGCTCGAAGGCTCCCCGCCGTTCGATCATGGTCTGGCCCTGGGCGGTGAGTGTCTCGAGTTCAACCGCCTTGATCTCGCTGCCATCCTGTTCGCGCTGCAGACAGCGCTGGGCCTGCTCGTTGTCGTCCAGTTGCCGCTCGATCCGTTGTACAGCTCGGTGGAAGACATTGGTGAGGGACCAGAGCAAGTCATCGAGGTCGGGTTCGAGGCGCGTGTCAGCCAGGGTGACGATGAGGGCGTCAAAGATGTCGGCCACGGCTCCGGCCACTTGGTCGCCACCGGGGAGCGGTCGCGGATCGGGCTCGTCCGCAAATGGTCGCCAGCCATAGAGCTGGAGTTCGGTGAGGATGTGATCGGTCGCAGAAGCGGCGTGGTGCGGTTCAGTGTCGTCGTGCTCTCTCATGGGGATGCTCCCGTCGGTTTGACCGCGACCCTCGCGGCCTTCATGGCGACGAGAGCCCACGGGCGGGACGGTCCGACACCCGCAGCGATGCGGAGGGCCGGAGCGCAGCGCAGGATGGCGGCGGCCGACTATTTTGCCTCGCGATGGAAAGGCGTCGCGCCCAATCGCTGCCATTCGCGAGCAGTCGCGCGCCGCCGGAAAATAGTCGGCGGCCGCCATTGCCTGGCCGGCCAGTTTGTGGGCCCGATCGCCCTCTTGAAGGCCGGGTCGCGGTTCTCTGCCGGCGGGCTCCCAGCCATGCGGTGCGGCTACACCGTGCGCCACACGCTCTCCCTCCCGGCTCATGCTACCCGTGTCAGATAGCGCAGGCGATCCCGGCGCATGAGTTGGTCCGCAATCGAGGCGCGGAAAGCGGCCAGTCCGAAATGGCGGAGATCTTCGTTGAAGTCCTCTGTCTCCGGCGACAGCACGATTGCCTCGATTCCGGCGTCCGTCGCGCGCTCGAGCAGGCTGTCTCGGGCACCGTCACCGGCCGGATCGTTGTCGCGGATGACATACAGCCGCCGCAGGTTCGGAGGGAACAGGATGGCGGCAAGATGGGCTGCCGAGAGGGCCGCAGCCATCGCCATGTCGGGCAAGGCGCATCTGAGCGACAGCGTCGTCTCGATGCCCTCGCCTGCCGCCATGACGCTGCCGGGTGCGCCGAAGCGGACGGCATGACCCAGAAGGTCACCCATTGCCCGACGCGGCGTGTCGACGGGTGCCTTGCCGGTGCCCTCCGGTGCGAGCCAGGTGCGGTGCGCGCCGGTCAGATGTCCATCCAGATCGGTGACAGCGGCGATCATTGCCGGCAAGGTCTCGGTCGGTCCTTGATCGTCGTGCCGGTAGTAGCAGCGCGGATGGAACCGCAGCGATCCGGTGCCGTACAAAGTCGTAATGCCGCGTCCACGCAAATACGTTTCCAAGAGGGTGCCTATAATGGGCTTCGACATGGCGACCAGTCGGCGAGCCGCTTCTGGAGATCCAACGGGGACCTGCGTGATCGGCTCGGCCGGTCGGGGTGGCATGGCATCTGGCATCGCGAGAAACACGCGCGCCTCGTCGGCGACGTCCCGGAAGTTGACCAGTCCGAGGGATTCGCGGATGACATCGAGCAGGTCGCCATGCTCGCCGGTAGCGGCGTCGGTCCATTTGCCTGGCGGTCCCTTCGCGGATGGCCGCAGACGCACGAACATCGACCGGCCCGGCGCATTGCGGACGTCGCCGACGGTCCAATAGTTGCCCTGGCGACGGCCATTGGAGAGGTAGTGGCGGCACACCGCCTCGGCATGTTCGCCGAGGCGGTGTGCGAGGTTGGATGCAGCGTGACGCGGAATCATGCAGCCTCCCGCTCACTGACCCCCTCGATTGGGAAGCGGTCGAGCACGCGCTCCAGCACGGCGAGCCCGTTGGCGTCGATCGGCACGAACATCCTGAGCTTCCACGAAATGATCTCGTGGAAGAGACCGTAGGCGGTGAGGCGCTCGCGCATCGTGTCGGTGAAGCCGGACAATTCGATGCGCCATGCGCCCATGACGCGCCTGCGGCGAAGCTGGAGATCCTCGGCGAGATCGAGGATCGTCCGCCCGTCCATCAGAGCCGCAAACGACTGTTCCGGCGACAGCGCGACCACGTTCGTCGCAGAGGCGTTGGCGGCCCATGCCGGCGAGACGCGGCGGCCGATGAGGCGCTCGCCCTCGTCGGTCTGAAGTCGATAAACGCGGGTCGACTCGTTGGGCAGGCGCTTCCAGATTGGAAGCAGCAGGCCGGTGACCATGTGCAAGACCGAGTCCGAAAACTCCGGCACCCCGGCGATTTCGGCGGTCCAAGCAGTTGTGAACGCCTCGCGGTCGGCCTGGACCCAGCGTGTTTCACCCATAGCCTTGAGCGGCATGTTCTGGCCTTCCATCGGCCGGATCAAGCGGACACGGCGCTCCACCTCGCCATCGTCGAGCATGACGCTCGGGGTCGGGATCTGCACGGCGGCGCGGCCCGATTGCTCGTTAATGAGCAGTAAGGCACGCGGATCGCGGAGATGATCGAGCGCCGCATTGAGCGTGATGGGCCGATTGCGCTTGCGTTCGGTGATGGTGAGCAGGCGGGTTTCGGCGCCGGTGCGCGGATGGGTGTAGATCACCTGCCGGTCGGTGATGACGAAGCTCTCGGCCCGCAGGGTCTCCAGCCCGGTGTCATAGGTGCCCGAGGCGATGGCGCCATCGATCCGAGCGGCCAGAAGCTGCTCGAAGGCGCCGAACAGCACGCCCTGCACTTCGATGGTCAGCGCCAACAGGCGATTGAGGAAGGTGGTGATCGGCGGCAACTCGTCCTTGATGCCGTTGTTGTCCATCAGCTTGAGACCGGTCGCCGCCTCGAAACGCTGGAGTGTGCACCCATCGACCTTGCCGCGTACGATCAGCAGATAGAGTTGCCGTAGCGCATCGCGGGCATAGTGGCTTTCCAGATTGTCCTCTGGCCGGAACAGGCCCTGGCCGCCGGTCTGGCGCTGGCCGCGCGTGATTGCGCCCAGCGTATCGAGCCTCCGCGCGATGGTGGAGAGGAAGCGCTTTTCCGCCCTCACATTGGTCGAGATCGGCCGGAAGAGCGGCGGCTGCGCCTGATTGGTGCGATGCGTGCGGCCGAGGCCCTGGATGGCGGTGTCGGCCTTCCAGCCGGTCTCGAGCAGATAATGCACACGCAGCCGCGTGTTCCGGGCTGAGAGTTCGGCGTGGTAGCTCCTCCCCGTTCCGCCTGCGTCCGAAAAAACCAGAACGCGCTTCTGGTCATCCATGAAGGCCTGCGTCTCGGCGAGGTTGGCTGACCCGGCACGGTTTTCAACGACAAGGCGCTCGGCTTTGCGGACAATGCGGCGCGAGCGACCGGTGACCTCGGCCACGATGTCCACCCCGAAATGCTGGACGATCTGGTCGAGCGCGCCTGGGACAGGCGTCAAGCTGGCGAGTTTGGCGATCAGCTCGTCTCGCCGGGCGACCGCCTCGCGGCTCTCGACAGGCTGGCCATCGCGGTAGACCGGGCGCGACGACAGATTGCCCTCGCTGTCGGTGAATGGCTCGTAGAGCTGCACCGGGAAGGAATGGGCCAGGTAGTCAAGGACATATTCGCGCGGCGTGATGTCGACTCGGACGTCGTTCCATTCCTCAGTCGGCAGCTCGGCCAGCCGCCGCTCCATGAGCGCCTCACCCGTCGAGACGATCTGGACAACGGCCGCATGGCCCTCCTGCAGATCGCCGGTGATGGATTTGATCAGGGTCGGTGTCTTCATGCTGGTCAACAAATGGCCGAAGAAGCGCTGCTTGGCGCTTTCAAAGGCGCTGCGCGCGGCCGACTTGGCCTGGGCATTGAGCGTGCCGGTGCTGCCGGTGATGTTGGCCGCCTGCATCGCAGCATCGAGATTGTTGTGGATGACACCGAAGGCCCCAGCGTAGGCGTCATAGATGCGGACCTGTTCGGGCGTCAGCTCATGCTCGAGCAGTTCGTATTCGACGCCGTTGAAAGAGAGCGAGCGCGCCGTATAGAGACCGAGCGCCCTGAGGTCGCGCGCCAGCACTTCCATCGCCGCGACGCCACCGGCCTCGATCGCCTCGACGAATTCGGCCCGCGTCGAGAATGGAAAATGCTCGCCGCCCCAGAGGCCTAGCCGCTGGGCATAGGCGAGGTTGTGAACGGTGGTGGCGCCGGTGGCCGACACATAGACGATGCGGGCATTCGGCAGGGCGTGCTGTAGCCTCAGGCCGGCACGGCCTTGATGGGAGGGAGCGGCGTCGCCGCGTTCGCCCTTGCCGCCACTGGCGTTTTGCATGGCGTGCGCCTCGTCGAAAATGATGACCCCATCGAAATCCGGACCCAACCATTCGACGATTTGTTTGACCCGCGAAACCTTCTCGCCGCGATCGTCGGAGCGTAGCGTGGCATAGGTGGTGAATAGGACGCCTTCCGCCAGCGTGACCCGCCTGCCCTGCGGAAAGCGGGAGAGCGGGGTGACCAGCAAGCGCTCCATGCCGAGCGCGGACCAGTCGCGCCGCGCATCCTCGACGAGCTTGTCAGACTTGGAGATCCAGACCGCCTTACGACGGCCCTGCATCCAATTGTCTAGGATTACGGCGGCGGATTCCCGGCCTTTGCCCACCCCAGTGCCGTCGCCGATCATGAAGCCTTGCCGGAAGCGCACGGCACCCGCGGTGTCATCGGCCGCTACGCTAACCACGTCAAAGGTATCGTCGAGCGTCCAGGCGCAGGCGAGATACTCGGCGTGAGCCTCGCCGGCATAGATGACGGTCTCGAGCTGCGCATCCGAGAGCAGGTCAAGGACGTTCTTCGGCAGGCGCGGCCGGTAGCTTGGCTTGGGTGGCGCCACCGAGGCCATGGCCGCCGATTGAACGAGCTGGGTGGGGTGAGCCCGAGAGCCAGGAATGCGGATCGCCTGCAGCCCGTAGGCCTCATAGATGGCGTCGCTGATCGGGGCCCCCTCGGCAGCCTGCCAGTCGACAGCCTTATAGGCGAGGTCGATGGCTTCCGGTTCGGCGATCGACATACGTGGCGTGGTACTCGCCGCGCGTGTGAGATGGCTGTGCACGGTGCGGGGCGCGGCGACCGCCGATGCCGCGCTGGAAACGGCGGCCATCACGACCGGCGGCCGCGCGGGAAGGCGCTCCTCAATCCACGCGAGGAGCGTCGCGGCATCCGGGGCGATGCCGGGAGCATCCGCGAAGACGGTGGGATTGTCCGCTGGCAGCTTGTCGATGACGGTGAGGCGCGTCGGGAAGGTCGTGCCGTGCTTGGCATAGACCGAGCCATCGATGGCGGCGGAGAAGACCACGCGACCACGCTCCTGCAGGCGAGTGAAGGCGGCGGTCCAGGTCGGATGGTCGGGCGCGAAGTTCGCACCGGTGATCGTCACTAGCCGCCCGCCGGGCGCAAGGCGCGCCAGCGCCGAGGCGATGTGCCGCCAGGCCGCGTCGGCCACGCGGCCCTCGACATTGGCCATGACTGAAAAGGGCGGGTTCATGAGCACCACGCTTGGTACGGCGCTGACTTCGAGATGGTCGTCGATCTGGGCGGCGTCGAAGCGGGTGACTGGAACGGCCGGAAAGAGGGAGGAGAGAAGTGCCGCGCGCGTCTCGGCAAGCTGGTTGAGGATGAGCGAGGCGCCGGCTATCTCGGCCAGGATGGCGAGCAGCCCGGTGCCGGCGGAAGGCTCCAGCACACGGTCGGCGGGCGTGATGGCGGCGGCCGTTGCCGCGACCAGGCCGAGCGGAATCGGCGTCGAGAACTGCTGGAAAATCTGCGCCTCTTCGGATCGGCGGCTATGCGTCGGCATGAGCCCGGCGATCTTCGACAATGCGCCAAGCCGGAGAGCCGGCGACGCGGCTTTGCGGAACAACGCCTTTCCGTACTTGCGCAGGAAAAGGACCGTCGCAGCCTCGCAGGCATCGTAGGCCTGCTTCCAGTCCCAGGCGCCGGCGGCGTCGGAGGCGCCGAATGCGGCTTCCATCGCCGACCGCAGCTTTGGCGCGTCGATGCACTCGCCGCGTTCGAGACGAGGGAAGCAGCTGGCCGGCGGCGGCGAAGATAGCGCCGGCTGCACGGGTTTGGGCGAGCGGGAGCGGCGCGGCGGTTGGAACCGCCGCAGCGGGCGAGATCATGTACATGGTGTGAACCTCGGGAGAGCGGGGACAGGACCGACGCGCGGCGCTCTCTCTGGACCGCACGGTTTCAAACCCATCCCGGCCCCGCCTCTCCCTCTCAGGTCCCCGCCGAAGCCAAAATGAAACAAGCGCCCCGCCATGAGGTGGAGCGCTTGCCGGTATCAACCGATCTCGATCATATTCCGCCGTCAGGCTCCGGCTTTCTGTAGGTAACCTTTGGCGTCGTCCGGATCGGGCGGCAGGTAGGCATCATAGGGATTGCCGTCGGCAAGATGACCGAACGGCGTGAACACGTAGTCCGCGCCCTCCCGCCCGACCGCGCAGATTACATAACGCCGCTGCCCGGTCGCCGCGTCGGCGCATTCCATCAACGCGAGGTTGCCGTCGCTGGCGGCACGAAGCAGCGTCTGGAAGTTGCTGCGGGCATGGTCGGGAATGCTCATGGCAAGTCCTTCGCATCTCCGGGTTCAACTGGATCGCGGGCGTCCGCGAGGATCGCTTCGCCGCGCGCGATCGCCCATTCGACCTTGCCGAGCCACCCCGGCGGCGTCGGTCGGCGGGCCTTAGCATCGCCGACAATGATCTTGAGCAAGTCCAGCATGAGTTCGAATTGTGCGGCCTTGCGCTGGACCGCTTCCCCAAAATGTGCATGAACCGGAATGGCCTGTCCACGATACGCGGCACCGGCACCCTCCCATATGCCGGTGACATGGGTTTCGCCCGAGGACTCGCAATCCTCCCGCTGACCCGACCAGTCAGTGTCCTCGATGGCAAATCGGCACGCGACGTCGGGTGTCTCAGCCAATTAGGTTGAATGCCGGAGCACTGGCAGGTGGTACGTCGTCTCGATGGTGAATTGCGGCATTTGCTCCTAAAAAACGGGCGGCCCGGCGTTCGTCTCCGAGCCCCGGCCGTGGCGGGTCGAGGTTGATGTCCATGCTTGCAGGTGTGATGTTTCGCGGTTACGCCGCCGCCCGCCCCTCGACGACGTCGGCGCCGATTTCGTCAGCGGTGAAGCCGGAGATGGCGACTTGGGCACGATAGCCATCGAACTTCATCTCGAAGAGCCAATCCCCGCCCACCGGTATGTGGTCAGTCAATGTGCAGAGCTGGAAGGACCGAAATGGCGGCAGCGGATATGTAGGGATAGATTCTGAGTCTCTGCCGCGTGTGCGCCTTTTGCTGATGCTGATGGTGCCATCTACAGCCGACATGCGGATCACGGGTCCATGGTCCGATTCAATACCCTGCCTGGGATTCGGTTCCATGCCCAAGCACCCGCGCCGGCGATCGTCGGCGCTCAAAGGAAGAACGGCGTATAAGCCGCAGTCCTGCGCGCGTCCGCGAATGCGGACATTGTCGCGCGCGGGACGGAGGAAATTCGCCCCCGCCGCGGGCGGTTAACAGGACAGCCGTAGGAGCGTCAGCATAGCGCCGGCCGCAGGACGGGACGCGGGACCGACTGTCCCCGTCCGCGGCGGTCATCGTTTGCATTCAGGATATGGATGCGACCGGCATCGTTCGCGCGCATTTGCTTTTCTCGACAGTGTCGCCGCTGATCGGCGATGATAGGATTGGCCGATACAGCGGCGAGTTGGTCTGAAGAGTCGCGCACGTCATGGCCATTGAGGTGCAGCAGGTCGGCGACGAAGTGGAGGTAGTGCAGCGGGCGTGTGAGATGAGGCACATGTGGGGCAGCATCAACCACTGGCGGGGCGATGCTGGCCCGGCCGAGTCTCGCAAGGTCGGCAAACCAGGCAACACACGCACCATAAGGCCTTGGGCCGACCCGACCCGTTTGACGTCTGGCTATTGCATGTCCGGAACGTCGCCGCTGACGAATAGCGTCGTGGGCGGCCCATAGTCGCCAGCGCCGGGTCTGCATCACGGCTCCAGGCTATGACACCAACATGGCTCGATGACAGAGCCTTGGCCGTGCGGACCGCGCGCTCCTCGCTTTGCTGATCAGTCGGGCCGTAAGCGGTGAATAGCTCGCCGTCCTCGCCTCGATCAAATGCAACGACCACAATCAGCTTCGGCTTGGCCTGAGTGGGCAGAACGTTGTCCGACATTTAAACCTCCTAAAGAAATTGCTCGCCTTCGCTCCTATGTCCGAAACAGAACCAGTGCGAAGGCTGACGCGGCTTAGCAACGCACGCATGATTGTCGACGCGTCGCCGATCGCGCGGGGGCGCTGTCATGCCTTCGGCAAGCCGGCTCGGTTCGTCGCTCATAGGGGGTTGATCGGCCCAACGAGGCCGGGATAGTCGTTGGGCAACTTGTTGACGGCGCTGGTGTTCACCTCACGCCCGACGCGGTTGAACTGCAACTGGCCGCCGATGTCGTGGCTGAGAATGTCCTTAAGGCTGTCCTTGGGCGTCGCCGGGTCCAGCCAGGCGTCATAGTATGCCTGGTCGAGAATGAGAGGCTGTCGATCGTGCAACTGCTTCATCGGGTCTGCGGCAGGCTCTGTGATGATGGTGCAGCTGGTGATGTCGAGATTGGAATTGTAAGCCCAAAGGCCGGCGAACGAGAAAGGCGCGTGGCCTGGCTGGTAGATATGCCAAGGGTCCTTCTTGCCGTCGGCTGGTGAAATGGTCCATTCGTAGAAGCCATCCGCCGGGATTAGGCAGCGCTTCGATTTGAAGGCGTCGCGAAAGGCCGGAGCTGTTTCGATGCCCTCAATTCTCGCATTGAACATCGCCGCCTTCGGCATCTCCTTTGCCCAGAAGGGGACCAGCCACCAGCGCCCTTCGCGGAGCTTGTGATTGCCGTCTTCGCCGGCTGTTACGAACGGGACATCCTGGGTCGGCGCAATGTTGTAGTGTGGCTCGTCATTGCGGCCGGTTTCTGCCGGCGCCGTCAGTCGGTAGAGCCGGTGGATTTCAGACCATGACAGGTATCTGGTGAAGCGACCGCACATTACTTGCCCCTGATTTCGCAAACCCCGCTAATTCACAGTCCCGCGCGCCAAGTTTGCGTATGCGGTGAATTCGCGTTGGATCTGGCCTTGCACGATGCGGGACAACTCCCTTGCCTCTTCCTCGCTAGGCATGAGGCTGACGATTAGATCGGCAATAATCCAGTTACTCGCATATAGGGCACCGTCCGGAGTAAGCTTGTTTAAGACCTTGCATGCCTTCTTGACCTCCTTCTCGATTTCCGGGCGGTCGCGCATAATATTGGCAATCAGCTCGTCTTGCCGTTTCTGGGCGGTTTAAAGCACTTCAATCATTAGTTTCTCTCCTTCGCTGCGGCCACGGCTTCCGGCGGCTGGTGTCACTCTACCAGTTGTAAGAAAAGGTGGTTTTCCGGACTGCGTCCACAGGCCAATCGGCGCAGCATGCAGCAATTGCCGCCTTGTTCGCATCCATCCAAACGCTCGCCGCGTTGTCGTCATCATCATTAGGCTCTTCGTCGGCCGAAAAGCTGGTGTCATCCCAGCCTTCTAACGCGAACATTCCATCGGCCGCCTGCTCAGGCGATATCCCAGCTGCGGCAAAGACAGCTTTTGCGGCTTCGATCCCTCGCTGTTTTTCTTCAGGCAGAGCGCCCTTGATCTCTAAACTGAGCTGCATGGCTCGCGTCCTGTGGCTATCGTGCCGACAGTGAACAAAATGAGAACGACAGAGTCAAGATGATCTTGACTGATGAGGAATATGTTCCTCTTTTAGGCGTTATGGCGCACGACCCGATCGACACGCCGGGAAAGGCGACCCGGCACAACATGCTTTCGAAGGCAGAGTGCAGTTGCGGCAACGTCCGCTACTGCCGGTCGGCCGACCTGATGATGGTCTATGGCGGAGGCGTCGATCCTCAGAAGCTGAACTTCGACTGCAACCGCTGCAAGCCACAGATCAAAATTACCTTGCTGGAGGTGCATCCCGAGCATCTGCCGAAGCGCTTGATGATCCACAAGCCGATGAAGATCGACGGCAAGGTCGTCTGGCACACAGAGAGATTTCGAGGATAGGACATGGCCAGGTCGAAAGGTTCGCAGCAATTATCACAGGCTGAAATTGAGCGCTTTGTGACGGCAGCGGAGGTACTGCACTTAAGTATCATCAAGCCGATTATATCGCCCCATTGCGACCACTACCGGCAGACGCGCGTCCTGCATGAGGTGCTGTTGAAAGCCGTGCGGGAAGTCACCGGGAAGGAAGTGGCGTTCATCCAGTGGAACGGGACAGGGCCGTCCAAGCCGTAGCGTGGCTCTAGCCGTTTTCGTAGCCGATCCCAGTCGCCGTCGCGGTCCAGATCATAGATATCCGTGCCGCCAACAGTGACCGGGCCGCGTACATAGGCGGACCATTGCTCTTTCCGGAGGAGCAATCGACGTCGCTGGCGATTGGAACGCAGGCTCCCGCGTAGTTTGGGTCGCACGCGTCTTCGGCATGAGCGCAGCCGATGAAAGATGCCACACCAAAAGCGACCGCGCCTACACGACGGGAGGCCACCGGCTGGATCCTTATCCGAATCAGCGCTGTATCTCAGTCGTCTATCTCTTCGCCTTCATCGTCTTCGTCCGAACCGCGAGACGGGTCTTCGACGAAGGTTTGGCAGCCCTCATTAAATGATTGGCTGTTTGAGCTGCAGTCGCTGTTGTTGGAAATCTGATTTTGCTCAGCCCAGTCGTAGCCAGCTTTATGCCCGGAACAATCTTCGGTGCAGTCATTTCCTCCGAAAGTCCCCTGCGCATGACATGGCGTAGCTGATGCCGCCGCAAGCATCAATGTGCCCAAGTGGAGCAGCCTTCGAATTCTCATCTGCGCCCCCCATGGTGAGCAACGCTGCTATCTAGGCGCCGCGAATATGCCTACTCGCACGAACCCAAATCACGCAATTTGGTCCTGATATCAGTGGCAGTGATACTCGCCAGTCTTGTGGTTGGTATGGCACCCATTGGCATCGGTGCCGCCGCCGTGTGCGAAGGTATCCACCGAAAATGCCAACATGGTCAAAGCCGCCATGGCGGCAAGAATTGTAGATTTCATATCGCCCTCCCAAGATAATTCGGACAGAAGAGCACTATCGTGGAGTTAGCACAACTGGCTGATTGCAAATCACCTACTGGTTAAGTGCCAATCTTTAATATCCAATATTGCTCCCGCGCATCATGATCAGCCGATGAAATGGCGAGCGACGGGCTTAGACACCCAATTGCGCGGCCATCTTTTGCGTGGCACCGCCGTTGTCCGGTCAATGCCGCTGGTGATCGACAGCAGATGTCGTTTCGTCGAAAGAAATTCGGAGTCGCTGCAACCGGCCACAGCGCGCTTGAACAGGGCTCGCATGGCGATGAGCGCGACCTCGCCGTTACCAGATCACAGACCAGCGAGGCATCTGTCGGCGCAAGTTGATTTGCGACGGCCTTTCGGATCGCAAAGCTTCGCGAACTCGGCTTTCTCAAAGCGGGTCAACGGCGCGGCGGCGGAAAATCAGGGGATTTGGGATTGGTCTTGGCCATGACTGCTGTACACGATTCAAAAATCATTCTTCGCCGCAAAAAATTGCCGCATGCCGCATCTGTGGTCGTTCGTCGACACGCAACCGACATGTCCCTCCGTCGCGCAGTCGCTGTGGTAATGGGGGTGCCAGCGCCCCGGCGCCACAACGGCCTGTGGCGAGTGTCGATCAGCCTGGCTGACTCATAGCAGCCCGAATGCCATTGCGGTGAGAAAGGCCACCACTAGCACCACCAGGACCCCAATAATCAGCCAGACGGCGCTCTTGACGTCCATTTAGACCCTCAACTGTCGGTTCCATTGATCACATAGCGCGACGCGACGGCGCTCACCAGCCTCTGTGACTCCAGCGGAGACGCGTCCTGGGCGAACTGACGGGCGTTTGTGGATAGGGACTACTGTGGGAGCGTGGGTTCGAAAGTGGAAATATTCGCGCGCAAAAGGCCGGCCGGCTTACCGGCCTGTCGCGCGGTCAGTCTCAACTGGTTGCCGGCTTGGATGTAGGCGGCTCACGGCGAGCGAGCAGCTTGTCGATCCGCCTTCCATCCATATCGAGGATCTCGAAGCGCCAGCCCTCGTAGTCAAAGTGCTCACCGGCTTCCGGCAAATGCCCAAGGCGGGACAAGGCGAACCCAGCGATCGTGTGAAAATCCCCTTCGGCCGACCCCGATCGGAATCCTAGGCGAGCGAACGCATCGTGCGCCAGCATCATTCCGTCGATGAGCAAGGACCCGTCATCGCGCTCGATGACATCAGGGTCCTCATTGTCCAGGTCAGGAAGGTCGCCTGCGATGGCTTCGAGCAGATCGGTCTGGGTGACGATCCCCTCCAGAGCGCCATATTCGTCGATGACGATCGCCAGGCGCACCGGCGTCCGCTTGAACTGATCGAGTACACGGAAAATCGGCGTTGCCTCGTGAACGATCAAAGGTTCTCGGATGACCGCCATCGGGTCAAGCGTTTTGCCGTCGAGCACCTGGTCGAGAAGGTCCTTCTTCAGAAGCATGCCAAGCGGTTCGTCTATCCCCCCACGGCCGACCAGAAGCTGCTCATGGCGACATTGCCGGATGGTGCGCAGAATCTCGTCAGGGATGTCGTCGGTATCGATCCAGTCGATATCGCGTCGCGGTGTCATGATGTCGGCAATGCGCCGATCGCCGATGTTGAAGACACGCTCGACCAGTTCCTGTTGCGTCTGATGAAGGAGCCCTGCCTCCTGGCTTGCCGCCACGAGCAGCTTCAGCTCTTCGGGCGAATGCAAGGACTCCTCGCCTGTGCCCGGACGCAGACCGCACAGACGCAGCACCAGATTGCCGAGACCGTTGAGAACAAGGATCGCCGGCCTGAGCAGGAACAGGAACAGACCGAGAGGGCGTACGACCCGAAGTGCCGTGCTCTCGCTGCGCTGGAGCGCCAGACTTTTCGGCGCTAGTTCACCCAGGACAATGTGTAGCGCGGTAATGATGATGAAGGCGATTGCGACGGCAATGGTGTGCGAAGCTGCCGTGGCCAGCGACCCCATCACTCCCAAGAGGAGTGGCTCGATCAGATGAGCGAGTGCAGGCTCGCCGACCCAACCGAGCGCCAGCGATGAGATGGTGATGCCGAGCTGAGTTGCTGCAAGGTTCGCATCCAGATTCACCAAAGCCCGTTGAAGCAGGCTGGCGTTCGAGCGTCCAGCTGTAGCCAATTCGTCGACGCGGCTTCGTCTAACCGCGACCAGCGCAAATTCGGCGGCGACAAAGAAACCGTTGGCGCCTACGAGTAGGAGAACCAACAGAATTCCAAGAATGTCGCGTAGACTACCATCGTCCGCAGGCATGATATCCTCTTTATGAAACAGCCACTCTCATCTCTAAGCGCGTATGCCGCCGTCGTAGAACCGCCGTTGGCCATCATTGCGCAGCGATCACCGCAGCTCCGCCTCTGACAATCAGGAGCAAGATAGCCAAATCCGCGCTGAGTATCCTACCCCCGCAAAAAATCCGCCGGCGCGAACCGGCGGGCCAGAGATCGGATAGAAAAAGAACCGGTCATGCCGGCCGAACTAAATGTGGCGTCTGGGTAGTCGAAGTCAATGGACCCGCCGCGTAGAGATCGCCTTTGATCCAGTGATTTAGCAATATCACCGCGATGCCGGCGAGGATCGCCAGCGCTATCATCCAAATTATCTTCTGACGGTCGCTCAATGTTCTAAACCCAAACCCGAACCACGCGTGCCGGCACTTAATGGCACGACGTCGTTAATTGCAATGTGATCCCTATGAGAATCGCTGTGGCCTTGGCGGTCGGTCAAACTTTCTCATTTCGACGAGATTTGCCAGACAGCCACGCCAGTAAGAATAAGGCCGGCGGTACCTTCGATAGTTCGCGATATCACATCGAACAGGCGCGGCCGACGGTCGAAGAAATGCACCAGCCGTTTCCGAAACAGGATCGACAGAACTGCCACGCAAGACAACGTCAGTGCCACGCCGGCCATCATGGTGATTGCAAAGAGTATGCCCGCGACCGGAACACCTCTTGAGATCGCGAAGGTCATCGCGAAGAGCGTCAATGGACATGGGATCAGGCCGGCCATGACGCCCACAGCCTCGCCTTCATGCTGATGGTGATGACCGTGGCTGAGCGCCCGCCAAAGCATCCACAGACCGATTAACCCGAGCAGGCCACGACTGACATCCTCCAAAAGTGGCGCCCGGCCGACGCTGCCCAGCGCAATCGAGACCAATGGCAACGAGAGGGCTGCAATCACAACGGCAATCGTGACATGGGTGAAGGAGAGTGTCAGCGACACCAGTAGGCCGCGACGGATGCTGGCATCCGATCCGGCCAAATAGGTAGCCAGCACGGCTTTGCTGTGTCCGGGTGTCAAAGCATGCGCAGCTCCGAACAGGACACCCATCGGCAGGAAGGCAGTGAACGCCAGCCAGTCGCCCCCGGCTGACAGCAATTTGATCTGTTCGGCGAGCGCCAAGTATATCGTGCGTTGAAACTCGACCAGGGTTTGGAAAAACACGTTCTATCCGTTCCGCCGCTTCAACCGCACGTCAATTCAAGGCGTGTCGCGAATATCTTGCCGAGATCGGTTCCGGTCGGATCGCTGAAGAAGGCATCCGTCAATTTCGTCTGATTCTGTGCGATTGCGGTATTCGGATCGGGGCGGACGACGGCCCTCGTGCAATCTTTCGGTAGGCCAGCCACGGCGATCTTATCGTCATCGGTGAAATCGATCGCGGTGTAGAAGGTCGGATCGTAGACGCCGATGCTCACCTTGCCGGCGAGCGCCAACGTGTCTTTCGGCTGCGTCTCGAATTGGATGACGAGTTGATTGTTCTCGTAGCTAGTGACCAGCCTCGCCGGCGGCGTCATCGCTACGTCCTTGCCTTCCACAGTGACCATTTGGAAATAATTGTATTCTTCCAGTGAGGCATGGATGGTGAGGGCGGCGGCGTCGAGTTCTTCGGCGTCGAGAGTAAGGTCGGAATTCTTATCGAACTCCATCAGCACCGTCGAGGAGAAGAGCTCGTCGAACCGCCAGAGATGCTTGAGCGACTTGACCGACTTGTCAGCGCCAACCGTTAGGTCCAAACGGGCTTCCGCGAAGACATGAGGATGAGCGCCGGCCGCGACGGTGGAGGCGAGCAGGAACGCCACGCCAAAAATCGTGCTGGTCAGTCGCATTTGCGCTCGCTTTCTCGTCATTGCGCGCCAACCGACTGATCTGGCAGCGCAAGCAGGCTAAATTGGGACGCGGCCCGCGAATCCTTTTCAATCATCGACGATCGAACTTGCGATGATGGCGTTCGCTGTGCCCCGAACGGCTGGCGACGTCAAATGCACGAGCTGCTTGCGATTGCCCGCGATCAGTATGAACAGCCGGGAAACCTGCCTGCCCTTCCTCTCCTCGCCGATTTTTTCGGCGTCGGTGCGGTGGAAGAACCGTTTTTCAAACTCGGCGCGGTCGACATCGAAAAGCTTGAGCGAGCAGGTCTGGACGGACCTGCCGTCCATGGTCGCCCTGGTCACCGCGACCATCGTTCCGGCCGGAAAGTCGTCGCCGGTGACCTGCCATCCGCGGAACGCCTTCATGGCATCCACAGGAGCAAGTGCCGCGCCGTCGACGAGCGGCGTCCATCCGCGCGTCTTTGCCAATGTCGCGGTTCGCTCGAAGTCGGGGCCGTGCGCCAGGCATGTCGCGTGGAAGGCATCCAGCGCCCGGTCGACGCCATCGGCATGCGCAAGCGGTGATGCCAACCATGCGGCCGCAAGCGTCAAGGACAAGTAGGTCTTGGGCATTCGGTAGACTCGCGTATCGAAGCAGGCCGGGATAGCCAATCGGCAAGATAGCGCCGCGGCGGCTACGCACGCAATGCAGCGCGGCCCGCGACTACCGGCCCGCGCGTCTTCCTGGCGGCGGCGCGCCCGGTCCGGTCGCCGCGGCATGCCGCGCTCAGGCAGGCAGGATCTTGTCCGTGGTCGCGCGCACATAATCGAGGTTCATGGTCCCGACGGCGCCAGTATCGTCGACCCTGAAGCCTGTCTCGACCAGTAGAGTTCCGACCGCATTCATGTCGATATGCCCGTGCCGATGGAGCCTCGGCAATCTGGATTCGTGCAGCGGCCTTCCGAAGTCGATCAGCAGCAGTCGGCCTCCCGGCTTCAGAACCCGCTCCGCTTCACGGAAGAAGGTCGATCGGTCGGGTTTCGGCAGGTGATGCAGCATGAGCGTACCGATCACGATGTCGAATTGGCCATCCTCGAAGGGAAGTTCCTGGGCCGTCGCCTGGACGAAGGTCAGATCAACGCCGGCTCGCGTAGCCTTGACGCGCGCCCTCTCGACCATTTCGACCGATGCGTCGACGCCCGTGACGCGTCCGACCGCTCCGACCAACCGTCTCGCGGCTATGGCAAGCGTGCCCGTACCGCAGGCGACATCGAGCATCGCCTCGCCGGGCTGGAGCCTTGCCAGACGCAGCATGAATTCACGGAACCGGTCCTCGCGGCCCAAAGTCAGGACGCGCGCAAGCAGGTCATAGCCGACCGCCCTATGCAGGACGATGCCGATGCCCCTTTCGCCGGCGCCATGCGCGCCGGCAGTCCGCATGTGATGGAAGCCGCCCCAGAGTGCGAATGCCGCGACCGCAGCGAGGATGAGGCCGTGGACTGCAGCCGTCCGAGCACCGGCATTGAGATAGCCGTCCCCGAAATGAAGCATTAGCAGAAAACCGGCGACCAGCGACAGTTTGACGAGCACGGCAAGCATAATAACGCCCTTTCGCGAATGCTGTCCGTTTCCAGCCCGATGACCAAATTGGTGCATTTCCTTTTGCCTCCTCGTCCGTTTCCGGAGTGCTCAAGGCATTCTTGAGCTTCTGGACTCGGCGTATCATACTGGACAGATTGTCCAGTAGCGCTGTTGCTGGACAACGGACCGCTGAACGTCCGAAACCGCACGGTGGAAAGAGCAATGACCATTAAAATCGAGCGGCCCGACGACAGGGGTACGATCGACCGTCGTGTCGCGCGCACGCGCGCCATGCTGCAGGACGCGCTGATTGCCCTGATCCCAGAGTGCGGCTATGCGGCTCTCACCGTGGAAGACATCTGCCAGAAAGCTGATGTCGGCAGGTCGACCTTCTATACGCACTATGCCGGCAAGGACGAATTGCGCAGCGCGGCCCTTGAGGCGCATCTGCTGTCGCTGAGCAGGCGCGTGTCGGCAGACGAAAAGACAGGCAACCGCCCGTTCGAATTCAGCCTGCCGATGTTCGAGCACGCGCGGGCGTTCCGGTCGCTTCACAAGGCGCTACTTGCGAGCAGCGGCGACACGATCCACGATCAATTGCGTGAACGCATACGGCGCGCAGTGCGAACCGAACTGTCTGGCAAGCGGATCGGCGACGCGGGCGTGCCGCTGGAATTCGTCGTCCAGTTCATATCGGGAGCCTTTCTCTCGGTGCTTGCCTGGTGGATCGCCGAGGACGCCAGCCTCTCGCCGGCCCAGGTCGACGACCTGTTCCAGCGGATGGCGGGTTCAGCTCTTCCGGGTCGGTCACCCTAGCAAGAGCTTCCAAATCCAGATCTCGCGCCGGTTGAGGCTAACGTTCCTCGGGCGGCCGAATCTTGCGAAACATCGTGAGCAAAAGGATTTCGTAGATGGTGTTCAAGCCACCGCGATCAGAATTGGTCAGCCGAAACCGGAAACGGCAAGCAGGGGTCCGGCGACCATCGGACTGACCGCCGAACCGCGTTCGGCCAGAGCCCCACTCGGACCGCCAATCTTCGTCGATTCAAAATCGCATGGCAACGAGTCGAGCTATTTCGGCCGGCGCTTGATCGGGGATGGCAAAGACCGAGCTGACGTTGATCTCACAAAGCACATACGTGTCTTCACCTGACACAGTCCGTGGTCCGTAGAGAAAATCGGCATCCCAAATGATCGGCAGCGACCTGGCATCGATGCCTAGCACAGCCATCATTTGCGGCGTCCACCCGGTTTCCATATTGGTCCGCAGCGCCTGAAACGGTTCGGCCGTGGCGGGATGCATTATCCGCGGCCCTGGTTGCGCAGCCTCGGAATCTGGCCCTTCAGGAGGTGGTGGGATTAGGGCCTTGATGAACTGGTGGCCAAAGCCGACCACCTTGTCGGCGCCCATGTAACAGCGGATCATCCCGTCGGCTAAACGCGGTTGGAATGGCTGATCCACGATGCAGCCATCGGGTGTCAAATACACCTCGCAGCGCCCCATGAAATCCGGCAGTGCGAGTTCTTCCGGCATACTGCCGCGTCGCGCGTGCAGCACCCGAACCGCCGGCTCTCCGCCAGGAAGCGAACCGATCAACTCGACCTTCCATACTCCCTGGCCGCCATTGCCGCGGTTCTGCTTCAGCACCCGTGGACCGGCCGTTCGAAGCCGCTCCGGAAACGCCTCGCGAAAAGCCTCGGCGGAGCCGTAGAGGTAAGTATCGGTTCCCCATCCGAGATGCTTCGTACGGTGCAGAACTTCCTTCACGCCCATTTTCTGGGTCACGTCTGGATGTGCACTCACCCAGGGGCCGCGTGCCGCCACGTCGCACAGCAGCGGGTCGAGCACCGCACGGGTTTTTCCCTCGTGCAAGGGATCGACCCAGACCAGCACGCCGTCCGTCGCCAGGAGCTGGGTCCGAACCTCCTCGGCAAACTCTTCGTCATAAACGGCCGGTTCGGCGTGAACACCGATCGCAGCGAGTTCCTCGAACACGCGATGAAACCGGTTGTTCTGCGGTGTCGCCGTGCGACGCGCCTCCCGGTCACCGCGCCAGACCACAGCCACTCGCCTCGTGCCCATTATACCTCGTCTCCTACTTGCTCGCCCATCAGACAGCCCGGATACGAAATAGACTGCGATGCTCGCATCCGAGCAGAAAGATCGCCCTAGACCGAGCCCGCCGCGACGCCGAAAAGCACGCCCAGGATCGAACATGCCGCTAGCACCGGGATCACGCCGACCTTGAAGCGGAATACCGCCAGCATCGCACCGAGGGTCAGCACGAGAGACGGAATGTTGATGGAACCGAGGACTGGCACGTCGAGCCTCATGCCCAGCAAGCCGATCTCATGCAAATCGCGAAACAGGACATGAAGCGCGAACCACACCGCGAGGTTCAGGATCACTCCAACCACCGCTGCCGTGATGGTCGACAGTGCGGCTGACAGGGCCTTGTTGCTGCGCATCGTCTCTATGTACGGCGCGCCGAGAAATATCCACAGGAAGCACGGGACGAAGGTCACCCACGTCGTCAGAAGGCCGCCGAGCGTTCCAGCGACCAACGCGTTAAGAACCCCCGGCTCCCGGAATGCTCCCATGAAACCAACGAATTGAGTGACCATGATCAGCGGACCCGGCGTTGTTTCGGCCATGCCGAGGCCATCCAGCATTTCTCCAGGCTTCAGCCAGCCATAGTGCTCGACTCCTTGCTGGGCGACATAGGCAAGCACCGCATAGGCCCCGCCGAACGTCACCACCGCCATCTTGGAAAAGAAGATGGCGATGTCGGTGAAGACATTGCCTTGCCCAAGAAACAGCAACAAGAAAAGGACCGGAACGAACCATAGCAGCAGAAACACCGCCGCAATCTTCAGCGACCACTCGATGGATGGCCGGGCATGCGCCGGCATCCCTTCGCCAAGCGCCGAGTCGACATCATCGACCTGCTTGCCACCAAGCTTGCCATGTCCATTGCCTGGCTGGAATGCGGCCCAACCCATCTTGCCCCCGACGTAGCCGATCACGGCCGCAACCAGGATGACCAGCGGGAACGGTGCATGGAAGAAGAACAGGGCGATGAAGGCTGCCGCAGCGAGGCCGACCATCACATTGTTCCTGAGCGCCCTCCTGCCGATCCGCAGGACCGCTTCGAGCACGATGGCCAGAACCGCCGCCTTCAGGCCGAAGAAGAGCGCCTGGATAGCGCCAACGTTGCCGAAGATGGCGTAGATCCAGCTCAGGACCATGATGGCGACCGCGCCTGGCAGCACGAACAGGATTCCCGCGACGAGGCCGCCTTTGGTCTTGTGCATGAGCCAGCCAATATAGATGGCCAATTGCTGCGCCTCCGGACCGGGCAGCAGCGTGCAGTAGTTGAGCGCATGCAGGAATCTCGTCTCGCCGATCCAGCGCTTTTCCTCAACGACGATCCGATGCATCATGGCGATCTGGCCGGCCGGGCCGCCGAAGCTAAGCATTGCAACGCGGGCCCACACTCGCATGGCGTCCGCAAACGAAATGTCATGGTCGTGGGTTTCGGCCAGAGATGGCGGCGTCGTGACGGACTGCTCCAGATCGGCCATAGTTTGAGTCCCTGCGGTTATCCGCGTTTCTTGCGGAAATACTGATAGAGGTTGTTGAAGACAGGAGCGCCCTGCGCGATCCGCTGTTCGTCGCTCTCGTTCGCCATGGCGATGCCTGCAATCAGACTGGCAATCCCAGTCGCCTCCTCGCGACCGAACTTGTTGTCCTTGAGGTCGATGTCATGGACGATCTCGGCGATGGCCTGGAGTGCCGGATCATTGACGCCGGCGCGGGTAAGCAGAACTTCGAAGCTGCAGCGATCGCCCTCATGGGTGATTTCGCCCTCGAACATGTCGAAGCGCAATTCCCCGTCGTTCGGCACGTATCCCTTGCCCGCCACGAAGCGGATCGTTGCATCGGCATCGATGAAGCGACGGATCAGCCAACTGCAGGCGATCCGGTCGACATGCACGTCCCGGCGCGTGACCCAGGTCCGGCCCTTGAGCTCACCCGGCTCGGCCGCGTTCTTTTGTTCCTTGGTCATGGCCTTGTCCTCTATAAGCTGTGCCTCGAGCTCGGCGATCAGTCCCTCGACAGCAAGGCGACCGCTTGCGCCGAAGAAATCGATCGTAACGACTTCGGCAAGCCGCTTGCGCAAGCGGCCGAGTTGCGAACGCGCTTCCGCATGTCTCCCCGATGTCGGGTTCATCTTAATCGAATCGGCCAGATCGCACGCTTCCTTGATGATCTCCGCGTAATCGACGTCTCGGGCGGCGTCGAACAGCGCCCTCACCTGGGCATCCGACAGGCCGTCGACGAGACGTGCCTCGCACAACATCGCCTCACCACCGCCCGCGACGATTTCCTGGAGGAGCCATTCGAAATCCTCCTGCATCTCGGCATTGGCCGGCAAGGCGTAGACGGTGCTTTTGACTGCAACCGCGCCGATGCCTTGCAACCGTCGCCAGATCTTCACCCTAAAATAGGCGGGCTTGCTTGGCAGTTGATGAATCAGAAGCAGCCAGCGCTGCTCCTGGGCTTGCCCCTCACTCATAGGCGAACCGTATCATGAGCGGTCTGAATTGCAACACTTGTATCATCTTCCATTTGAGCATAACGTTCGTCTCCTCACGGACGGGCCGTGCCGCAAAGGGGGGAACCGATGCCACACCACATCATGCCGCTGCCGTTCAAGCCGCCTCGCCTCGTCGGCCTATCCGAGCGGCTGTTGGCAAGCCACTACGAAAATAATTATGGCGGTGCCGTTCGTCGCCTCAAGGCAATTGAAGAGCGGCTCGACGGACTCGACTGGGGCGCGGTGCCGGTCTTCGACATCAACGGTCTGAAGCGCGAGGAACTGGTCGCCGCCAATTCAGCGATCCTGCACGAAATCTATTTCGATGGGCTCGGTGGCTCCGGAGATGCCGGCGGCGATCTCGCTTCAGCTCTGGAGCGCGACTTCGGCAGCGTGGCCTCCTGGCGCGCCAAGTTCATGGCGTGCGCGAAGGCGCAAGCCGGCGGGTCGGGATGGACCTTGCTGACCTGGTCGGAACGTCGTGATCGGCTGACGATCCAATGGGCAGCGGATCACACCAACTGCCTTGCCGGCGGCATTCCGATCCTCGCGCTCGACATGTACGAACACGCCTACCACATGGATTTCGGCGCCAAATCTGGCGCTTATGTTGACGCCTTCATGAAGAACATCCATTGGGAACGGGTCGCTGCCCGCCACCGTCGGGCCGTCGCACAGCGTGATCCTTCAACAGGATCGGCATCGGACGACGCGGTTCCAGCGATCGCGCCAGAGGAACTGCGTGCGCGTCTAGATCAAGGAGACGATCTCGTCGTGCTAGACGTCTGCCTCGCCGAGGATCTGGCTAAACGCAGCGATATGCTGCCAGGAGCCAAGCTGCGAGCTCCCGAGACGATCGCCGATTGGGCGGGTGAACTGCCTAGAGACAGGTCGGTCATCGTCTACTGTGTCTACGGTTTCCAGGTCAGCGGCGACGCCGTCGTTGAACTGCGCCGCCGCGGCGTCGACGCAAGTGCGCTTTCAGGCGGCATCGCTGCCTGGCATGCGATTGGCGCACCAACCGTCCCTCTGGTGATGAGCGAAGAAGGGATTGCGTCATGAAATGGGTTACCCGCGAACGCCCGGTTATCGACCGGATCGCTTGCCCTTGGCTAATTGCGCGCTTCATCGACAACGAACCGGAGTTCCTCTTTGTGGCGCCTGATCAGGTGATCCCTGTTGCCCAGGAAACGGGTGCGACGCCTTACGACGTGCCCGGCGTTGAATTCACGCATGTCGGCGACGGCTGTAGCTTTGACACCTTCGTGTCGAAATACGGCCTTGAGCGTGACCCGGCGATTGTGACCATCGCGGCGATCGTGCGCGGCGCTGACACAGACCGGCATGACCTCACGCCACAGTCGGCGGGATTGCTCGCCATATCCATGGGTCTGCGGGATGTGACGCCTGACGACCACGAGGTGCTAAAGCACGGCTTCGTCATCTACGACGCGCTCTATGCCTGGGCCTCGGGCCGCAAGGCGGAGACGCATAGCTGGCCGCCGGACTCGAAGCCGGCAGCGGCCTGAGCGGAGGCTAAAGAATTGTAGACCAATCGAAAGCTGACGTCGCTGGACGTCAGCCAAGCAACCCGTCGCTCAGTAGATTGACCACCGATTTCCGGTTTTCACCTTCGTCAAACCTGAACTGAACGACTACGGGAGTAACGGCGCACCGTTCTTCTTCGTCGCGCCCTACATTCATATCTTTCGCGGCCTCTACTGCGGCTCGTACGAGGCGCAGCTTGCCGACGTCAGATGGCCGTCGGCGTGGACAGCAGCCACAGCCCGAAGACCGTGTATCCGATCATAAAAACAGTCAGCGGGAATTGGCTGAGGGCCGCGCTGCTACGCGCCGGGTGGAGACGGAACGCCAGCCCATGCGCGACCAGAACGGCAAGTATATGGCCGCCGATGATCGCCGCCGCCTGGAAGTTCCAAATGATCCACGCTGCATCGGAGCCCATGATCGCTCCCGCCCCGACAGCCAAATGCGCCGTGCCGAACAAGTTCCATCCCCAACCAAACGGATCCGAGACAGCGACGACTGCATATTGGCTGTTCACTAGGAAGGCGGTCAGATAGTGGGAGAAATGATAGGCGAGCGCGATCGGAACGATCGACCAGACAAGGAGCCCAGCCGCATTTCCGAAAGAGACGCCCCCGGACAGGCGCTCGCCCAAAAAAACTGCGATGAGGAATATGGCGACCAGTACGGCAAACATCAGCACCAAGCCGGCGCTGTTGAGACCAACTACTGCCGAGCGCCCCGGGAATTCGAGCGGGTTGATGCCATTCGCGCCGAGCCATAGGAAGGTCTTCGACAGACCGTCAAAGGAGACCGAGCTCAGTGTCAGCAACAGAAAGAGCATGCCGCTCGCCGGCAAGGATTGCGCTTTCGACAATTTCGCTCCCGGCCAGCACAGCGAGAGGCGGCGCTTGTTGCTCGCGACATCCGGCGAAGCTTCGACAATGGCGAAGCGCGACACCATTCGGAAGAACACGGACAGAAACTCGCCGCGCCGGCTCCAGTCTTCGTAGCCGAAGATGATCATGAATACGAAGGTCGCGAGCCAGTAGGCCGCGATGGCTAACGCTAACCGCGCAGGATCATCAGGCGCCGGATAGACCAGCTCGAACCAGGCGAAGCTTGCAAACAAAATCACCGCCGGCCAGTAACCCAGTGCTTCCGGCATCGTGCGATCACGAGATGCCAGGAAGACACTCGAGAAAAGCCGCCACGGTCCGTTCCAGGGGTTGATCCAAGACCAAACGTTTCCAAATGCACCCTGAAGCAATGTCAGTCCGACCCAGAGCAGCGTCCACGCCGTTAGCGGAAGTGGATTAGACAGTGGATCTCGGCTGCCAAGAATGCCCGCCGCCACCAGTGTGACCAGAACTACGAAAGCGAGCACGCTGATCCACAGGCGCGCGGCGCCTCCGAATTGGCCAATTGGCAGGCGGTATGCCGAAATGCGGTCGAGCAGCCTGGGCGGGAGGGCCGCAAGAACCAAAAAACTCGCCGCTACGGCGATTGCCCCGCCCGCGACGTAGTATCCGGTGGGCAGGAGCATCACATAGCCGCGCTCGGAAGCATGGGCAGAAGCTGGGGTTGGGAAAAGCCAACCCAGGGCAGCAGCCGGTCCTGCTGAAAAGACGGTGCGCAACGCTCTCGCCGAAAGGCTGTTATGTTCGATATCCGCCATTCATCTGTCTTGCCAGATCGCATCTACAAGGGAAAGCGGACCATTGCTCGCGCCAGTCCCGAAAAACCCCACTGGTGAACCGGGCATATTATCCAATTTGATTCGCAGTCTATGGCAGTCCCTTGGCCACGGTCTAAGCGAAATTGTCTCCGGCTCGCATCAAACGAAATAAGGCCCGATCTGTGCCGATCGTGGGATCGCGCGATGCATTGCGCAGGTGCGTTCATTTGGTGCTGCCGCCTTGTAGCCGGATACGTGGATCAAGCAGCGCCAGCGCCAGGTCAGAAATCAGTACACCGATAACCGTCAGGAAGGCGAGGAACATCAGGAACGACCCTGCCAGATACATGTCCTGGCTTTGCAGCGCCTTGATCAGCATCGGCCCGGTCGTTTCCAAAGACAAAACGATCGCAGTGATCTCGGCGCCGGAGATGATGGCCGGCAGGATCGAGCCGATGTCGGAAATGAAGAAATTGAGCGCCATGCGCAGCGGATATTTGACCAGCGCCTTGAACGGATGAAGCCCTTTGGCGCGCGCGGTGACCACATATTGCTTGTGCAGCTCATCGAGCAGATTGGCGCGCAGCCGCCGGATCATGCTTGCTGTGCCACCGGTGCCGATGATCAGGACCGGTATCCAGAGATGGGCGAGGATCGACTTCGCCTTGGCCCAGCTCATCGGCTCGCGGAGATATTGGTGGTCCATGAGATTGCCGATGGACGTGCCGAACCAGATGTTGGCGAAATACATCAGGATCAGCGCCAGCATGAAATTCGGAATGGCAAGGCCGAGAAGGCCGAAGAACGTCAGGCCGTAATCGCCCCAGCTGTATTGATGCGTGGCGGAGTACATGCCGATCGGAAGGCGATGAGCCAGGTGAAGATGATCGTGACGAACGAGACCAGAACGGTCAGCAACATCCGGTCGCCGACGACTTCGCGAACCGGCAGCTCATATTCGAAGGAATAACCGAAATCGCCGTGCAGCATCCCGCCCACCCAGTAGAAGTAGCGAATGACCGGCGGTTGGTCGAAACCATACTCCTGGCGCATCATCTGGATGCGATCGGAATCCACCGCTTCGCCCTGGGCTCGAAGCTCGGCGACATAGCTGTCGAAATAGTCGCCCGGTGGAAGTTCGATGATCGTAAACACCAGCGCTGATATGACCAGCAGCGTTGGAACCATCACGGCGATGCGCCAGACAAGATATCGAAACAAATAAACTCTCCTCGCGCCAGACTGCATTCCGGTTTGCAAAACTTCGGGACAGCCCTGCCTGGCAAGATTATTCAAAAGTCGAGCATCTGCCTAGATCGCGACTGCCGCGACGATCATGGCGTTAAGCGGCAGCCAACGTGGTATAGCGATCAGATCGTGGTCTCAGAAAAGGGACTTAAGCGCCTTTTGCAGAGTGCGAGATCTATGTTCATCCCACGTTCAGTCTGGACGACCTAGAATTGTGGCATGGGACATCTCTTCAACGCCGCGCGTCCGGAACTCGCTCTTTGCTCTGGGCATCGGCCACGCTGGCACCCAAGCTGCCGGTCCTCACCCTCGCAATCGCATCGTTGCCCCCGCCAGTAGATCCGGCGGATTGGAGAGTCGGCATGCGCATACTCGTGGTGGAGGATAATAAGGAACTGAGCCGCCAGCTTTGCGCGGCCTTTGCCGATACAGGATATATCGTCGACAAAGCGTCCGACGGGGAAAGGGGTCATTTCCTCGGCGACACTCAGCCGTATGACGCCGTAGTGCTCGATATCGGCCTACCGCAGATGGACGGGATCTCGGTAGTGGAAAGATGGCGCGATGGCCGCAAGATGCCAGTGCTGATGCTGACGGCGCGCGACCACTGGAGCGACAAGGTGGCCGCCATTGACGCGGGCGCGGACGACTATGTTACCAAGCCGTTCCATATTGAGAACGTTCTTGAGCGCGTGCGGGCCCTGATCAGTCGGTAGCCAAACACATCGCTTCGAGACAGACCGCGACCTTGCTTGATGTCGTAGCGTTCAAGGGTCGTCGTAAATGGAAGCGACAATTTATGACCTCGCATTGGTCCGGTTGCTCGCTAATGCACCGTCATCGCGGTAGTGTGCTGAGAGTTCTGCAAATTCGCTGAGAGGGGGCGGTCATGGCAGGCTGGTGATTGTTCACGTCACCTGATTCCTGCGAAGGAACGCCACCATGACCAAGACTGAAGTTAAGACCGCCAGCGCTGCCGTCAAAGACATTTTGCTTTCGAACCCGGATGGA
>NZ_JAMYVB010000029.1:0-50027 GCF_040323635.1 Mesorhizobium sp. M0037
GCGCCAACCAATCCGCTTGGCGCTGCGGCGGACGCATAGGGGGAGAGAAGTGTCACCTATGTATCCGGTTCAAAGTGTTACCCATGTATCGGCTGGACACTTTCATCGGCGATTTCGCCAATCGCCCGAGCTGCCTTCTTCTCCCCGTTCTACGGGGAGAAGGTGCCGGCAGGCGGATGAGGGGCGGCGCCGGCCTTCGTTCTATAAAGCCCCACCTCTATTCCAGCCCCGCGCCCGATCCCCAAACATCACATATCCCGTATCCGTCACCGCCAACGTGTCCTCCAACTTGATGAACCCCCGCGTCGGGTGAAGCATGGTCGTCTCCACCGACAGCACCATGTTTGTCTCGAGCGGCTTGGCGGCATAGGTGCCTTCATAGGTCACCGGATGGTTGGTCATCAGGAACGGAGCCTCATGCGTGATCAGCCCCATGCCGTGGGCGAAGAAATCCGTGTAGGGCGCGACCTTGGAGGCCTTCAGCACGCCCTCGGCATGCGAAATCATATCGCCGCCGACGGTGCCTGCGCTCACCTTCGAGAACGCCGCCTGCTGCACTGTCTCGACCTCGGCCAACAGATCTTCCAGTTCGGCATCCGGTTCGCCCAGAATGCCCATGCGGCAGAGATCGCCAATATAGCCGTGATAATTGCCGCCGGAATCGATCGACAGCACTTCGCCCTTTTTCCAAGCCTGCAGTGACGCCGCGCGGTTGTGGCTGGCGCCCAACGTCAGCAGGCAATATTCGAAATGCGCGCCGCGATTGGTTTCCTCACGCCGCAGCTGCTCGATGATCTCCGCCTTGGTCGTGCCTTCATGCGCCCACTGGATGGTCGCCAGCATGGAATCCGTGATTAGCTCGGAGGCAATACGCAGCTTTTCCAGCTCGGCGTCCGTCTTGATGGCGCGCATGCTCTCCAGCATGCCGGTCGCGTCGATCAGCCTGGCATCCGGTAACGCCCTGCGGATCAGCGCATAGGCGTCCGACGGCAGGAAGGCCGGCTCGATGCCGATGCGGGCGCCTGCCTTGCCGATCTTGCTGATGTGCTCAACCGCAAGATTGGCAGCATCGAGCGTGCCCCAGCAGGCGGCATGCAGCGTCGGCGTCCAGAATGGGTTGTTCTGGTGCTCGGCGCCTTCCATGCGGTTGCCGATATAGGCGGCATGATCGGGCCCGCCCTTTTCATAGAGGACGATAGGCAGGTAACGGCTATGGCCGATCGCATCCATGGCGGCAAAGAAGATGAACTTGTAGCCGCCAAGCAGATACTGCGTGTTGTGCTTGGACGTCGCGAGCAGAACATCGATGCCGGCCTCTTCCATCAGCCGGTCGACCCTCGCCTGGTCGAACGGGATATTGCTGACGGCGCTCTTGCCCGGGGCAATGTTCATCTTTCTCTCCCTGATATCAGTGGGATCGCCGGCCGTACTGCGTCCAATCCCTTGGCTTCGATCAAATCTGCACCATTTCGTCCACTCTGGTCTAGCCAGAAACAGGTTAGATGGTTCGGCAGGCTGTCACCAAGTCGTCATTGCTGCACATTTAGGCAATCTGGTCCTACCAGAATATCAGAATGAAAGGGCTACCTCTAAACTGGTCCAGCGGACGAAAATTTCAAAGCCAAGCAAGGATGCGCCAATTCCGTCTCTGGCGAAACCCTTGGCAAGGGCCATAATCGCCGTGAGGATGCTGGCGGGTGCCGCCAGCTCCGAGGGGTGCGCCCATCTGGTCGCGGAGAGGACGGAGTTTGATCATGTCGGATATTTCCAGACGCACGCTGCTAGGCGGCTCAGCTTTGCTGCTGGCCTCCACCGCCATGCCCACATTCAGCTGGGCGCAGACGCCGAAGAAGGGCGGGCGGCTGGTGCTCGCCGCCGATTCCGAACCGCGCAATCTCAATCCTGCGATCGTCGCCTCCAACGGCGTCTTCTTCATCTCCAGCAAGATCGTCGAAACGCTGGCCGAGGCCTCCTTCGACGGCAAGGACGGGCTCCAGCCGCGGCTGGCACTCAGCTGGGAGGGCGCGGCCGACGGCCTGTCGGTGACGTTCAAACTACGCGAGGGCGTCAAATGGCATGACGGCAAGCCGTTCACCTCGGCCGACGTCGCCTTCTCGGCGCTGCAGATCTGGAAACCGCTGCAAAATCTCGGCCGCACCGTGTTCAAGGATCTGGCCAGCGTCGACACCCCTGACGATCTGACCGCCGTGTTCAAATTCGCCAAGCCGACGCCGTTCCAGCTGATCCGCAACGCCTTGCCGGCGCTGTCAAGCGTGGTTCCGAAGCACATCTACGAGGTCGGCAAGATCGAGGAAAACCCGGCCAACAATGCACCCATCGGCACCGGGCCGTTCAAGTTCGGCGAATACAAGGCCGGCCAGTATTACAAGCTGACCAGGAATGCGGATTACTGGGCCAAGGACGAGCCGTATCTCGACGAGATCATCTACCAGGTGCTACCCGACCGCACGTCGGCTGCAGCGGCGCTCGAGGCGGAAGAGATCCAGCTCGCCGCCTTCTCCGCCGTGCCGCTGGCCGACCTCGACCGCATCTCCAAGGTGCCGGGCCTGAAGGTGATCTCCAAGGGCTATGAGGGGCTGACCTATCAGCTCGTCGTCGAGATCAACCATCGCCGCAAGGAACTGGCCGACGTGAAGGTCCGCCAGGCGATCGCGCATGCCATCGACAAGGACTTCGTCGTCAAGACGGTGTTCCTCGGCTATGCCGCCACCGCCACCGGCCCGGTGCCGAAGAACGATCCGCAATTCTACACTGCCGACGTGCCGATCTATCCATTCGACGTCGCCAAGGCCAACACCTTGCTCGACGACGCGGGGTACAAGCGCGCCGATGACGGCAAGCGTTTTGCGCTGAAACTCCTGCCGGCACCCTATTTCAACGAGACCAAGCAGTTCGGCGACTATCTGCGCCAGGCGCTGGCGGCAATCGGCATCGACGCCGTGATCATCAACAACGACTCGGCCGCGCACATCAAGGCCGTCTACACCGACCACGCCTTCGACCTCGCCGTCGGCCCGCCGGTGTTCCGCGGCGACCCGGCGATCTCGACCACCATCCTGGTCCAGAGCGGCATTCCCGACGGCGTGCCGTTCTCCAACCAGGGCGGCTACAAGAACGCCGCGCTCGACGCGCTGATCGCCAAGGCTTCGGAGACGCTGGATACGTCAGCGCGCACCGACCTCTACAAGGAATTCCAGAAACAGGTCGCGGCGGACCTGCCGCTGATCAACGTCGCCGAATGGAGCTTCATCAGCGTCGCGCGCGATACCGTGGGCAACATCGCCAACAACCCGCGATGGGCGGTGTCGAACTGGGCGGACACCTATCTGGAATCGTGACACATTTGCGCGGATGAAAGTTCGCAAAGAAATTGGTGTGAAGGCATGGCGTAGGGCCTCGTTTCGTCACACCCCCCTCTGTCCTGCCGGACATCTCCCCCGCAAGGGGGGAGATCAGCAGCTTCGCTGTCGCGTACATTCGGCATCGAAGATTGGCGAAGGCAGAGGCGACATCCAATCTCCCCCCTTGCGGGGGAGATGTCCGGCAGGACAGAGGGGGGTGCCTAGACACCGCACCTCTCCCGACTGGCGCGCCGCCATGCGTCCCCCATGACCCGCGCCCTCACCCTCACCCGCCGTCGCCTCGCCGGCAGCATCTTCGTGCTGCTGATCGTCATCATCGGCACATTCCTCCTCCTGGAAGCCGCCCCCGGTGACGCGGTCGACGCCTACATCGTCTCGACCGGCGGCGACGCCGGCATGATCGAATTGCTGCGTCATCGCTGGGGCCTCGACCAGTCCGAGCTGACACGGCTCGCGAACTATCTCTGGGCGCTACTGCATTTCGACCTCGGCCAGTCCGTTACCTTCTCGCGGCCAACTCGCGATGTCATCCTGGAACGCCTGCCGACGACACTGCTCCTGATGGTGACCGCCACCGCGCTCTCCTTCGGTTTGGGCTCGGCGCTCGGCATCTACGCCGGCGCCAGACCCGGCAGCTTTCGCGACCGCTTCCTGTCGATCGGCTCGCTGGCGCTTTATGCCGTGCCGGGTTTCTGGCTTGGCCTGGTGCTGATCGTCGTCTTTGCCGTTGACCTGCGCTGGCTGCCGATCGGCGGCATCGAGAGCCTGGCCTCGGACAAGACCGGTTTTGACCGCGCCACCGACATCGCCGTCCACCTCGTCCTGCCGGTTTCCGCGCTCGGCTTCATCTATCTCGCGCTCTATCTGCGCATGATGCGCGCCGGCATGGCCGAGGCGTGGCGACAGGATTTTGTACTCGCCGCCCGCGCCAGGGGGCTGTCACGCCGCCGCATCGTGCTCGCCCATGTCGCCCGCAACGCGCTCTTGCCGCTGGTCACCATGCTCGGCCTGCAATCGGCGCAGATGCTGGGCGGCAGCGTCGTCATCGAAAGCGTCTTTGCCGTGCCCGGGCTCGGCCGGCTGGCGCAGGAAGCGGTCGCTTCGCGCGACACGCCGCTGCTGCTCGGCATCATCCTCACCAGCGCCGTCCTCGTCATTGCCATCAACCTTGCAGTCGACATCGCCTACGCCTTCCTCGACCCGCGCGTCGGCGCCGGCGAGGCCAGCGCGTGAGCGCGCTGCCGCGGTTCCTGCGCCGGCCGGAAGCGGTCGCCGGCGCGATCATCCTGGCGCTTCTGTTCGCCATGGCGCTGTTTGCGTCGCTGCTCTTCCCCGGCGACCCGCAGGCCATTGCCGGACCAGCACTGCTGCCGCCCTTCCAGGACTGGTCGCTGCCGCTCGGCACCGACCGGCTCGGCCGTGACGTGCTGGCCGAACTGTTCCACGGCGCCCGCACCTCGCTGGCGGTCGGCCTGGCGGCGGCAGCGGCGGCACTCTTCATCGGCGCGGTCGTCGGCACGCTGGCCGGCTTTGCCGGCGGCCTTGTGGACGAGGGGCTGATGCGCATCACCGATGCCTTCCAGACGGTGCCGAGTTTTCTCCTGGCGCTGGCCTTCGTCAGCGTCGTCGGGCCGTCGCTCGGCGTCGTCGTCACGGCAATAGCGCTTGGCGCCTGGACCGGACCGGCGCGTGTAGCGCGCGCCGAAGTGCTGTCGATCCGCGAGCGCGATTACGTCGCCGGCGCTCGCGTCATCGGCATGCATCCGCTTGAGATCGCTTTTCGCGAGGTGTTGCCCAACGCGTTGCCGCCGGTGCTGGCCTTGTCCTCGGTGATCGTGGCCGCCGCGATCCTCACCGAGGCAGCGCTGTCCTTCCTCGGTCTCGGCGACCCCAATCGCGTCACTTGGGGCGGCATGATCGCCGAGGGCCGCACTGTGCTGCGCACCGCGCCCTTTCTGTCGATCGTTCCGGGCATCGCCTTGGTGCTGACCGTGCTTGGCGTCTATCTCACCGGCGAAGGCGTGGTCGAAACGACGGCGGTGCGGAGGAGCCTGTCGTGACCGCACTGGCTGAGATACGCGATCTGTCAGTGCGCTATCGGCGAGATGGCAGCGAGGTGACGGCGCTGAAGGGGGTCAGCCTGGATGTTATTGCCGGCGAGCGGCTGGCGATCATTGGCGAAAGCGGTTCGGGCAAGAGCACGCTGGCGCTGGCGGTGGCTGGACTGCTGCCGGCGAGCGCCAAGATTGAAGGGCATGTCAAGTGGCAATTTCAGGCGCCGCGATCCTTCCCACCCCCCTCTGTCCTGCCGGACATCTCCCCCGCAAGGGGGGAGATCAGCAGCTTTGCCGACGGCTTCCCTTCTGCAACGTTCGTGGTTGGCGAAGGCGGAGATGAGAGAGCAATCTCCCCCCTTGCGGGGGAGATGTCCGGCAGGACAGAGGGGGGTGTGACGGAACGCCGACCTCTCAAATTAACCGAGCCCAGCACGCTCCCCCTTCCCGGTCGCGACATTGGTTTCGTCTTCCAGGACCCCTCCGCCAGCCTCGACCCCGTCATGACCGTCGGCAAACAGATCGCCGAAGTCGCCCGCACCCACCTCGGCCTCGACTGGCCACAAGCTTACGCCAAAGCCAAAACCCTGCTCCAACGTGTCCGGCTGCCCGACCCACAAACCGCCATGCGTGCTTTCCCGCACCAGCTCTCCGGCGGCCAGAAGCAGCGCGTTGCTGTTGCCGCGGCCATTGCAGCCGGTCCGAAACTGCTGATCGCCGATGAGGCGACCAGCGCGCTGGACACCATTGTGCAAGCCGAAATCGTCAGCCTCATTCGGCAACTGGTGGCGGAGGACGGCATGACGCTGCTGTTCATCAGCCACGACATCGCGCTGGCCGCCGAACTCGCAGAGCGTATCGCTGTATTCCGGAACGCCGAACTGATCGAACTCGGCCCGACGGAGCAAATCATAAACGCCCCGCGCCATGCCTATACGCGAACGCTGCTCAACGCCCATCTCGGCCTCGACGCCGATCCGCTGCTACGACGGGCGCCGGCATGAACTTGCTCACCGTCTCCGGTCTTACCAAGCGATACCGTCGTGGCGGCAAGGCCATCGCGGCCGTCGACGGTGTCTCCTTCGCCATCGAACCCGGCGAGACGCTGGCGCTGGCCGGGCCCTCCGGCAGCGGCAAGTCGACGATCGCGCGGCTGGTGCTTAGGTTGATCGAGCCCGACGCCGGCACCGTCCAATTCGAAGGCGATGACTTTCTGCTCTTGAAGGGTGCGGCCCTGCGCACCAAGCGCGCGCGCCTGCAAATGGTGTTCCAGGATCCGCTCGCCGCGTTCAACCCGCGCGCCACGGTGGCTCGCGTGCTTGACGATCCCTTGCGCATCCATGCCATCGCTTCCCGCGCCGAGAGGCCGGCCCGCATTGCTGCCTTGCTGGATCGCGTCGGGCTGGCAGCCGATCTCGCCCCGCGCGCCATTCACGAAATCTCCGGCGGCCAGCGCCAGCGCGTCGCCATCGCCCGAGCCATCGCGACCAAACCGTCGCTGATCGTGCTCGACGAGGCGGTGTCGGCGCTCGACGTTTCGGTCCGCGGACAGATCCTTGAGTTGCTGCTCGACCTGCAAGCCAGGGAACGGATCGCCTATCTCTTCATTTCGCATGATCTCGGCGTCGTACGGGCCATCGCCCACCGCGTCGTTCTTCTCAACGCCGGGCGGATCGCCGAGAGCGGCGACCCCCGCAACGTAGTCGACGCGCCGCAATCGGCAATCGGCAAGGCGCTGGTTGCGGCGGCGCCAAGATTGGACAGAAGCAGCAGGCAAGTACCATGACCGAACCAGAAGCCAGAGCCGAAAAACTCTCGCGCGAACTCGATTCCGCCTTCCGCAACCGCGCCGATCTCTACCGTCTGTTTCTCGACGAGCTGACCGGCGAACTCGGCGCGGAAAAGGCCGAGGCGATCATGATCCGCACCATCGAGCAGCGCGGCAAGGAGGTGGCGGCGGCCGCCTTCGCCCGTTTCGGACCTAACGACGCGCCGGCCATCGGCGAGGCATTTTTGGCCGTCAGCCCGGATGGCGGCCTGATGTATCCGACCGATGTCGAGCGCGGGCCGGACCACATCGCCTTCAAGGTGAAGCGTTGTCCGCTGAAGGACGCCTGGGTCGAGGCCGGTGTCGGTGATGAAAAACTCGCCACGCTCTGCCGCATCGCCGGCGCTTTCGACCGTGGTCTGTTCGAGGCAACGGGCGTGCGCTTCGACAATGTCACCTGGACGCCGGGCCACGGCCCCGGCTGCTGCCACATCGCGCTGACCAACAGGGATGCCGCCGGATAGCCAATGCTGATCAGTCGGCGGCAAACACATGCAGCTCCGTGCCCGCCTGTTCGGCAGCAGTGCGCAGGTCGGCCTTCGGTTCGCTGTCGGTGACGATATCGGCAATGTCATCGAGCCCGCAGATGCGTTCCAGACTGCTGCGGCCAAACTTGTCGTGGGTCACCACCAGCACCGTCGACAGTGAACGCGATATCATTGCGCGTTTAACGGCTGCGGCGCCCGAGATCATGTCGCTCGGACCATCGGCGCTTATCCCCGATGCCCCGATAATGGCGACGTCGGCATTGTAGCGGCGCAGGAACTCGACGGTGTCTTCGCCAAGCACGCTGCCTTCGCGGCTGTCATAGGTCCCGGGGCAAAGCAGCACGCGGAAGGTCGGATTGGCGCCGGCCACCGAGGCCACGCCGGTGGAATTGGTGATGATGGTCAGGTCGCGCTTCAGCTGCGAAAGGTTGCGCGCCACCTCATAAGTGGTCGAACCGCCATCGATCATCACGATCTGGCCCTTCTGGACCAGGCCCGCTGCGCCGCGGCCGATGCGGGCGCGCTCCTCGACCAGGGTCAGGCCGCGCTCCGAAATCACCGGCTCTGATGTCACCAGCGAGATCGTCGCACCGCCATAGGTGCGGTTGATCAGCCCGGCATCGCCGAGTTCGATGAGATCGCGGCGGATGGTCTCGCCGGCGACGCCGATGCGCCGTGCAAGTTTGGAGATGCGGATGGACGCCGACCGGCGCACTTCCGAAAGGATAAGCGCGTGCCGCTCCTTCTTCGTCAGTCGGCCCTGATCCATGATTATTCCATTCCCTTTGCAGCAATCAGTGCGTCGGCAAGCTCGGCAAACCCTTGCGCGCCGCGCCCGCTTGTGACGAAGGCAGGAGATGCCGGAAGTTCGCCGGCGAAGTCCAGCACATTAGCGACACCGACGCTGTTGGGGAAGAAGCCGAACATTGGCGCATCGTTTGGACTATCGCCGACGAAGACAATGCTGTCCTTGTCGTGGTCTATGTCTATACCAAAACAGTCGCGCAAGAATAGCCGGCTTGTTGACAGTTTGTCGTATTTGCCGAACCAGCCATTGACATGGATGGACGAGATTTTCGCCGCCGCTCCATAGCGCTGAAAGATAGCGACGATCTTCAGCACTTCAGATTTGGGCAGCGGCGCGACATCCTCGCGAAAATCGATCGCCAAATCGGCTTCGCGATAGGCCTGGTCAGCGGCGACCGCCGCACCCGGAATTTCCGCGAGCACGGCGCGTTCGATCTCGCGCAGGCGCGCCGCGTCAGCCTGCCTTTCCCCGGCACTCCTGGCATAGTGACGAACGATGCGCTTGGCAGTGCCGTCATAGCGGAAATAGAAAGCGCCGTTCTCGCCGATCACGCCATCGACCGGCCATTGCCGCGCGATCAGGTCGCACCAGCCGGCAGGGCGGCCGGTCACCGGCGCGACAAGGAAGCCGGCCTGCTTCAGCCGCTCGAGCGCCGCATAGGCTTTTGCCGGCAGCCGTCCCTTGTCGGTCAAGGTGTCGTCGATATCGGTCAGAACGACGGCGATGTTGCGCCGGTCTAGCGCGGTGAAGTCGGCAAGCGGACGCAGCACCCGCTCAGGCTCCCGCCGCAACCGTTTCGAGCGAGGCAGCCGCGACGTCGAGCATGGTGAACCTGTCGCGGATCAGCCGCGCATTGGCGACCGCCTCGTCGTAGAAGCCAGCCGGTATGGCAACCTCCTGCGGCGTGGTCGGCGCGCCGGCGGCGCGCAGTGCTGCCGCGATCTCGCGCGCCGGGCGTGCCACCCGCACCAGCCTTTCACGATGCGAGCGCCATTGCCTGGCCAGCATGGTGTTGATGGCGTTTGCCCGTTCGCGGTCCAGCAGCTTGGGCTTGAATGCCGCCCAGCAGGAACGTCCGAGCGTTTCGCCGAAGATCTCGATGAAGCGTTCTGGCGTATCCGCGGACGGCGCGAGCTGCAGCTCCGGCAGTGCCAGCACGCGCTCCTGCAGCCGCGCCATCGTCAACGTCGTCACCGCTACGTGTTCGCCGTGATGCGCCTCAGGCAATCCCTGGCCCCGCATGTCGATATAGTGGGCGATCAGATGTTCGCCCTGGCTGGCCGGATAAGAGCCGCCGCACAGTGTCATGCCGAGACCGGACATGACCAGCGTGCGCACCAGCACTTCCATCGCCTCAAGGTCGCCGGTCCCGAGTTCGCCGGCCTTGGCGATGAGCGCCTTCTCGTCCTCGGCCAGAAGCATGAACGGCGCCTGCCTGTAGGGCGTGCCGAGCAACAGATGCGCCATCAGCCAATCGGTCTGCGCGGTCGGCCGCGCCATCGAATCGCCGAAGCCGGCAGCGATCAGCCGGTGCGGCGCCCGCGCCATGACATCGAGATCGAGGAAGACGCCGACCGGCAGGCTGGCCGTCAGCGATTTCTTCAGGCCGTCCTCGGTGATTGCCGCCGACACCGAGGTGTAGCCGTTCATCGATGGCGCGGTGCCGAACACCGCATAAGGTTTTTGGGTGAGATGGGCAGCATATTTGGTGATGTCGTTGATCGAGCCAGATCCGACCGCGACCAGGCCGCTGGCGTCTTTCGTGCGTGCGATCACCGATCGCACCGCGTCCATGTCCGGATGCGGATGGCGCGGCAGGATGATCTTGTCGACATCGCTGCTGCCACGCAGTCCGATCGACACCCTCTCACCCAGCGCCAGCCTTGTGTCGGGATCCATGACCACGGCGAGCTTGCGGCCGAGCGGCAGCGGCTTGACCAGCGCATCGGCCTCGTCGCCGAGACCGCGCCCTATGACGATGGTCTTCAGCGGCACCGACAGCATTCCCTGGCTATCCGGGTCAGGCAGCGTGCCGGCAATAAGGCGATCGAGCATTTGTCTGGACATAGGATGCAGTCCGGTCAGTCAGCATGAAGCGGGGTCAGGGCATCGAATAAGGTGCGATACCGGCGGTAACTTCTGTCGTAGGCGGCCTTGGCGGAAGGATCAGGGTCGATCGTCTCGATGTGGCCGGCCAGCCTTTCAGCCGCCTGCTGCACTGAGGAGGTAAGGCCGATGGCCGCGGCGGCAAGGATTGCCGCACCGATCGGCGAGGCATCGGCCGCACCTGCGATCTCGACCGGCCTGCCGCTGACATCGGCACGGATTTGCGCCCATACCCGGCTGCGCGCGCCACCGCCTGAGAGCCGGATGCGATCCGTCGCGATATCGAGATCGTCCAGCCGGTCGACCACGTCGCGCATGGCAAAGGCACAGCCCTCCAGCACGGCACGGGCACAAGCGGCTTTGCCGTGGAAGGATGTCAGGCCGTAGAAAGCGGCACGCGCTTCGGCGATCCAGCGCGGCGCCATGGCACCGGACAACGCGGGCAAGAACAGCAAATCGTCGCTGCCGGCAACCACCGTCGCCGCCAGTTCCGACATCGCCGCCGGCGAATCGACGCCGAAGGTTGTTAGAAACCACGTCACCGCCCCGCCCGAGAGCCATCCGGGATTGGAGATGAAATAGCCGTCGCCGAGAAAGCCATGGGTCTCGACCAGGCCGCCGGGGTCGAGGCGAAGCGTGCCGGACACCGCGCCGACCACTTCGGCCGTGCCGAGATTGCAGGCGACGACACCGGGCACGACAACCCCGGCGCCTATGGCGGCCGAAAAATCATCGCCGGTGCCGACCGCCAGCGGCGTGCCCACAGGAAGACCGGTGAGCTCGGCGCCGGCGTGGGTCAAGGCGCCGGCGATCTCAGATGCATCGTCGATGCCGGGCAATTTATCTGCATCGATGTCGAAGGCCGCCAGCAGATCGCCGGCATAATTGTGCTCCTTCAGCCCATAGAGCATGGTCGTCGAGGCCAGCGCGTGATCGATGACGGCACGACCGCACAACGCTGCGACCACGAATGATACAGGTTGATGCCAGAGCGCCACTCGGCGCGCTTCGGGCAGGTTGCGCGCGGCCCAGCGGATTTTCGCCGCCATATGGGTGGCGTCCAGAACGAGACCGGTGCGCTCACGGATGAAGTCCGGGTCGATGCCGGCGATCTCTCCTGCCGCCCGCCGGTCCATCCAGATGATGCACGAAGCCAGCGCCTCACCATTGCGATCGACCGCGACGCAGCCGTCGAGCTGGCCGGCAATGGCAATACCCTTGATGTCGGACGGCGCAAGCCCAGCCTTGTCGAGCGCGCCGGCAATGGCCGGCTTGAGCGCCGCCAGCCACAGCGCCGGGTTCTGTTCGGCCCAGCCGGGCGCCGGGAAGGCCGGCTGGTACAACACAGCGGCCTCGCCACGCAGCCGCAATTCGTCATCGACAACGATCGCCTTTAGGCTTTGTGTGCCGAGATCGATGCCGATGACTGGCATTAGACACGCTCGCAATCCGCGAGGACATCCCGCAGTTGCGAGAGGATAGAACCTTTCGTCGGCGAATAGGAGCCATCGAAAACCGCTGTGCCAATGGTAAAAGCGTTGGCGCCGGCCAGCTTGATTGCCTTGATGCGATCGGCTGATGCCACAGCGCCGGCGACGATCAGATGCCGCGACGGACCAAGCCCGCGCCGGGCTGCGCGCACCAGTTCGGCCGGGTCGGCCTCGGTGGCGCGATAGGCGAGGATGTCGCATCCCGCACAACCCTTCTCGGCAAAGGCGCGGCAGTCGGCCTCGACATCCTCAGCCGAACCGCCGAGCTTGGTCGGATGGCCGACCGGCCGCCCGGGAAAAGGGTAGTATTCGGTGCCGCTCCCCTCCAGCAACGCCATGATCTCGTCGACCTGGGTACCACCGAGCAGGCGCTGGATGCCGAGATCCCTGGCGATGCGCGCGGAATTAAGGCAGGCCTCAGCCGTCGTCGAGACAACTTCCATGTAAGTGGTGGCGCCTGTCCGGCCAATGGCGACAGCGAGCTTGCGCAGCACATCCGGCGCGACGCCAATATCCTTGAAGCCGACATGCTTCAGGCCGACCGGCTCAATCAAACCGACCAGGTCGAGACAGTCCTCGACCGTGCGATCGTTGCGCGTCAGCATGAAGATGAAGTCCATCCGAAAGGTCCCTCGCCTGGTCGGGAAAGCCGGTTTGCTGCCGTTCTGTTAACACCTCCCAACCATTTGTTGCAAGGTGCCACATTTTGATTTGCAGTACCACACATTTTATGACAAAACGGGCGCCGGCCCGCCAGGCACGACTTCTAGGGAGAGGGAAGAATGCTCAAGCCGCTGAGACGTACCGCGTCCAGACTGCTCGTCGCAGTCGTATTTGTGTGGCCCCTGACGTGGCAAGTGACACAAGCGGCCGCGTGGGATCTGAAAGAGGCGTCGAAACGCTATAGCGGCCAGACCATCCGCATGGTCGGCGAGGCGCTGCCGCCGCTCGAAGCGCTGAAGAAGATGGCGCCGGAGTTTGAAAAACAGACCGGCATCCATGTCGAAGTCGAGATGTACGAGCACTCGGAAGCCGTCAACAAGGTGCAGCTCGATCTCAACTCGCACCGCGGCCGCTACGACGTCATCATCCAGCCGCATCGCGAACTCGGCAAGTTCGCCACCAACAACCATCTGGTCGAAATCGCCAAGATGATGGCCGACCCGGCTTTGCGCGATCCGAGCTTCGAGCCGGAGAAGCAGCTCTACCAGACCGCCTGGCACGAAATCTCCTGGTATGACGGCAAGGAGTACGGCTTCCCCTTCACAGTGCTCAACATGTTCATGTGGTATCGCTCGGACCTGCTCGCCGATCCCAAGGAGCAGGCAGGCTTCAAGGCCAAGTATGGCTACGACCTCGCTCCCGCCAAGGACTGGAAGCAATACCGCGATATCGCCGAATGGTTCTATCGCCCCGACCAGGGTTTTTACGGCACCGCCCTGCAGGGCAAGCGCCATGAGGCACTGTGGTATGAGTGGCTCAATTTCCTTTATTCCTTCGGCGGCGACGTGCTCGACGTGAAGAGCGGCTCGGCCTGCGGCCCGGTCATCGTCAACAGCCCCAAGGCCGTCGCCTCGCTCGAATATTACAAGAGCCTGCTGCAATTCTCGCCGCCGGACAGCCTCAACTATTTCTGGGATGATGTCATGGCGCTGATGCAGCAAGCCAAGGTCGCCGAGCTGATCATGTGGAACGACGCAACCTATGCCGTGTCGGTCGACACCACGGCCTCCACCGTGGTCGGCAAGGTTGGCTTCGATCTCGTGCCGCAAGGCGACGGCGGGAAGATCGGCCAGGTCGAGGGCTGGACCTATCTGATCCCGGTCTATTCGAAGAACCAGCAGGCCGCCTTCCTCTTCGTCCAGTGGATGATGGGCTATGACCGCCAGCTCGAACAGCATCTCAATGGCGGCGCTTCAGGTCGGCCGGATGTCTATGCCTCCGCCGAGGTGCAGAAGCTGCCCTATGCCAAGGCTTCGATGGAGGCCAACGAGCATGCGGTGCCGAAGGCGACGCTGCCGCAATCGGCCGAGATGACCGACATACTAGTGCGCGAACTGTCATCCTACCTCGCCGGCGAAAAGGAGGCGCAGGCCGCCCTTGACACCGCCGCCACTGACATCTCGACACTGCTCGGTTCTTGCGCACCCATGACCTATCCGGCACGATAGGCCTTGAGATGTCGCGCAGAGGCTACCCGCACAAGCGGGTAGCCGTTCTTGTCCGCAGGAAACGCCCGTGACGAACCGCACTCCATCGCCGCGCGGAATGCCGCTTCTCGACCGTGGGGTGGGGCCGCTCTTGATGCTGCCGGCGACCCTGCTCGTCGTCGTCTTCCTGGTCGGCCCGTTCTACTACATGGTCTACACCGCGCTGACCGACCTCAGCTTCGCCGACGCCAGCCATGCCGGCGCCTTCGTCGGTTTCGACAATTTCCGCAAGCTGATGCGCAACGACCCATTCTTCTGGGCATCGTTCCTGTTGACGCTGAAATTCGTCGTCATCGCCGTCGGCCTTGAGTTCCTGCTCGGCTTTGCGCTGGCCTTCCTGATCTTCCGCTTCGTCGCCAGCCAGCGGCTTCTCACCACACTGCTGCTCATCCCGATGATGATCGCGCCGGTCGCCGTCGGGCTGATCTGGCGGCTGCTGTTGCAGGGCGATTTCGGCATGCTCACCTTCTACATGCGCAAGGTCGGTCTGCTGGCGCAGAATTCGGCGGTGCTTTCGGCACCCGACCTGGTGTTTCCGACCATCGTCGCCATCGATGTCTGGCAGTGGACGCCTTTCGTCACCCTGATCATGCTCGCCGGCATGATGAGCCTGCCGCGCGCGCCGTTCGAGGCGGCAATGATGGATGGCGCCAAACCGTTCCAGATTTTCCGAGACGTCATGCTGCCGCTGCTGCGGCCGGTCATCGCGCTCGTGCTGCTGCTGCGCGGCATCGACGCCTTCAAGGAGTTCGACAAGGTTTTCCTGATGACCGGCGGCGGTCCGGGAACGCTGACCGAGCTGGTCTCGATCTACGCCTACCGCGTCAATTTCCGTAACTGGGACCTCGGCTACGGCGCCGCGGTCGCCTTCATGATCTACCTCGTCGTGCTGATCCTGTGCTCGGTCTTCTACAAGGCCGTCTACTGGTCGAGCCGCAAGCAGGCGGCGGCGTTTTGAGGGCGCGGCGATGATCGATCAATCCACCAACCGCGCCTGGAAAAGCTTTGCCTGGGCGGTGTTGCTCGTCGCCGTCGTGGTGTCGCTGACGCCTTATGTCTGGATGGTGCTGGCGTCGTTCAAGAACCGCGTCGATCTTCTGTCTTCTGTGCCGAAATGGATTTTTTCGCCGACGCTTGCCAACTATCCCGCCGTCTTCATCGACAAGGGATACTGGCCGCTGGCGATCAATTCGGTGCTGATCTCGGTGTCGTCGACCATACTCTGCATCGTCATCGGCGCGCCAGCGGCCTATGGCTTTGCCCGCTCGGATTTTCCCGGCAAGGAAGACCTGTTCTTCTTCTTCCTGACCACGCGCATGGCGCCGCCGATCTCAATCGCCGTCCCGCTGTTCCTGTTCTTCACCTCGCTGGGCCTGATCGACACCATCTACGCCGTTGTGATCGCCCACACCTCCTTCAACCTGTCGCTCGTCGTCTGGATGATGCGCGGCTTCTTCGCCGAAATCCCCAGGGAGATCGACGAGGCCGCGATGATGGACGGCCGCTCGCGGCTCGGCGCATTCTTTTTCGTCGTCGCGCCGCTGGCCGCGCCCGGCATCGGCGCAACGGCCGTGCTCTGCTTCATCCTGTCGTGGAACGAGTTCCTCTATGCCTTCATCCTCGTCGCTTTCGACGGGCGGCCGCTGACCGTCGGCATACCGGGGCTGGTGACGCCGCATGGCACGCTCTGGGGACAGGTCGCGGCAGTCGCGATCGTGGCAACGCTGCCGATCGTGCTTTTCACGTTCCTTGTCCAGAAACAGCTCGTCCGCGGCCTCACCTTCGGCGCGGTCAAGGGTTGAAGGGATCTTGTATGGCAATTGTTTTCGACGGCGTCACCAAGGCCTTCCCGGACGGGACGGTGGCGCTGCAGGCGCTCGATCTTGCTTTCGAGCCCGGCGAATTCCTGGTTCTGCTCGGCCCGTCCGGTTCCGGCAAGACGACAGCCTGCCGGCTGCTCGCCGGGCTGGAGCGGCCGACCGCCGGGCGCATCATGGTCGAGGGCCTCAATGTCACCGACCTGCCGCCGCGCCTGCGCGGCATGGGCATGGTGTTCCAGAACTATGCGCTCTACAGCCATAAGAGCGTCTACGAGAACATCGCCTATCCCTTGCGCATCCGAAAGATGCCGGCCGCCGAGCTTGACCGCTGCGTCCGCGCCATGGCCGAGCTGCTCGAAATCACCCGTTACCTCGACCGCCGCCCTTCGCAATTGTCGGGCGGCCAAGCGCAGCGCGTGGCTGTGGCCCGCGCACTCGTCTGGCAGCCGAGCCTCTGTCTGATGGACGAGCCGCTGTCCAATCTCGACGCCTTGTTGCGGCTCCACATGCGCACCGAGCTGAAGCGTCTGCATCGCGAGCTGAAAAAGACCTTCGTCTTCGTCACCCACGACCAGGAAGAGGCGATGACGCTGGCGACCAGGGTCGCGGTGTTGCGCGAAGGCGCACTGATCCAGTACGACGACCCGCGCGAGATCTATCGGCGGCCTGCCAATCGCTTCATCGCCGAATTCATCGGCCGTCCAGCGATGAACACGTTCGATGGCGATGTCCGCGCCGGCGTCTTCCACGCCAGCGGTTTCACTTGCCCGCTTCCGGGAAAGCCTGATGGTCCCATCGTGCTCGGCATTCGCCCGGAACAGATCCAGCTTGTCGACGCGACTGCCGGCGACGCCATCCTGTTTGCCGTCGACGTCGTCGAACCGGTCGAGCCGGACGTGCTGATCTTCGCCAATAGCGAGGCCAACGCGCTGATCGTCAGGACTGTGAATGACGATCGCGCTTTCGATCCCGGCCAGCCGCTTTATCTACGCTTTCCGCCGGCAGCGCTGCACACATTCGATGCTGTGTCGGGAGCGCGGCTGCCGTGAGCACGCTGCTCGCTTTGGTGCCGCTGGCCGCCGCAGCCTTGGTCTGGTGGCTGTTCTACAGCTTCAACCGGTCGCGGCGCTGGTTCTCGACAGGCGAACTCATCTTCTGGGACGCCATTGCACTGGTAATCCTGCAGCTTGTCTGGCTGATCTGGTTCTGAATGCGCATTCCAGCAACGCAGATCAGTAGCCCAGCGCACAACCGTCCTTGCGCGGATCGGAGGCACCGGTGAGCGTGCCCTTTTCCCAATCGATCAGCACCAACTGGCCGCCGCCATGCGGCTCCTCGGCGATCGAAACCTGATGGCCGCGCTGACGCAGGCCGGCGATCGCCTCAGCCGGAATCCCGCGCTCGGCCAGCACGGCATTGTCCTTGTAGAACACCCGTGGCGCATCCAGTGCCTGCTGCGGGTCCATCCCGAAATCGATCATGTTGGTCAGCAGATGGACATGGCCGAACGGCTGGTAGCCGCCGCCCATCACCCCGAACGGCATCACCACCTTACCCCCTCGCGTCGCCATGCCAGGCATGATGGTGTGCATCGGTCGCTTTCGCGGCGCGATACGATTTGGATGGCCTTCCGTGAGGCGAAAACTGCTGCCGCGATTCTGCAGCACGACGCCTGTCTTGGGACCGACGACGCCGCTGCCGAAGGAACCGAAGGTCGAGTTGATGAAGCTGACTGCATTGCGGTCGCGGTCGACCACGGAGATATAGACGGTGTCGCTGCGCGGCAGCTCAAGCCGCGGCAGATGCGTCATGGCGAGGGCCGGATCGATGGCGGCGCGCAGCCGCTCCGCATAGGCTGCCGACAGCAGTTGTTCGACGGGGACCTGGACGAAATCCTGGTCGCCGATGAAAGTATCGCGATCCTGGTAGGCAAGCCGGCCGGCTTCGATCTCGAGATGCAGCCGCTCGGCGCTGTTCGGCTCCAATGACCCGAGCGCAACGCCGGAAAGCACGTTCAGCATGATCAACGCCGTCACGCCCTGATTGTTTGGCGGCATCTGACGGATGTCGTAGCCGCGATAGGACGTGTTCACCGCCTTGACGTAGTCGCCCTTGGTTGCAGCGAAATCGTCCAGCGCATGCAGCCCGCCCAGCGCGCCGAGACGCGCCACCAGATCGCCGGCGACCTCGCCCTCATAGAAGCCGGCGCGACCTTGCTTCGAGATTATGCGCAAGGTTTCCGCGAGTTCCGGCTGCCGATGCACATCACCGGCCTGTGGTGCCCGGCCGTTCGGCAGGAAGATCCGCGCCGCATGTTCGTCGGCGGCGAGCAGGGCGACCTCGTCAGCCCAATCGAAGGCGACGCGATCATGAACGACATAGCCTTGTTCGGCATAGCGAATGGCCGGAGCCAGCGCGGCGTCGATGCCCTTCCTGCCGTGATCTTCAAGCAGCCGGCACCACGCGTCGATGGCGCCCGGAACGGTGACGGCATGCGGTCCGGTTCCAGGCAGTTCGCCATGGCCCCGCTCCAGAAACCAATCGGCATTTGCAGCAGCAGGCGATCGCCCCGAGCCGTTGAAGGCCAGCACCTCGCCCTCGCCTTTGGGGCTGTAGAGCACAAAACAGTCGCCGCCGATGCCGGTCGATTGCGGCTCGACGACGCCTTGCACCGCCGCAGCGCACACAGCGGCATCCATGGCATTGCCGCCGGCGCGCAGCATGTCGATGGCGGCCAGCGTCGCCAGCGGATGCGATGTCGCCGCCATCGCTTCTGTCGCGCGAACTGGCGAGCGTCCGGGGAACTGAAAATCACGCATGCAATCGCCTCCAATGATTTCGCGCCCGCCGGCCGCAGCCTCAATGCTTGATGCGGTCGCGCATGGCGTACCACAACATCCCCAGCACATAGAGCGGGGCCCGCAGCGCCGTACCGCCCGGGAACGGCATCGGCGTCAGCGTCGAGAACAGGTCCAGCCGCGAGGCGTCGCCCGTAATCGCTTCGGCCAAGAGCTTGCCCGACAGCGTTGACAGGATGACGCCCTTGCCGGAATAGCCATGCGCGAAATAGACCTCGCCATAGTGCCCGACATGCGGCAGCCGCGACGTGGTCACCGACACCAGGCCGCCCCAGGCATGATCGATGCGGCAGCCCTTCAGTTGCGGGAAGGTGGCCTCCATGTGCGGCCGCACGAAGCCGGCGATGTCGGCCGGCGGCGATGGCGTGTAGCGCTCGCCGCCGCCGAACAGCAGCCGACCGTCCGCCGACATGCGGTAGTAGTTGACGACGAAGCGTGTATCGGACACCGCCACATTGGCCGGGATCACATTGCGCTTGCCCTCCAGCGGCTCGGTGGCGACGATATAGTTGCCGACCGGCATGATGCGGCTGTTGACGCGCGGCTCCAGCCCATGCAGCAGCGCGTCGCCGGCCAGCACGACATGTTTGGCCCTTACCGACCCCTTCGCCGTCGAGACCCGGATCGAAGGCTCGCGCTCCAGCTTTACCGCGACGGAAGTTTCATGGATGACGACACCGGCCGCCACGGCGGCACGGGCAAGGCCGAGCGTGTAGTTCAGCGGATGCATATGGCCGCCAAGCGGCTCATACATCGCGCCATGATAGGGCGTGTCCACCTTGCCGCGTGCCCGCGCCGCAGACAGGATCTCGACGTCGCGGAACTTCATCACGCTCTCGAGGCATTTGGCCTCGTCTTCGAGATCCCTGAGGTCGGAGCCATTAACGGCACCGACGAGATGGCCGGTCAGCCGCAGATCGCAGTCGATGGCGTGGCGCTCGATGATGTCGAGCACCAGGCCCCGCGCCTCGAAGGCTAGGTCGAACAGCGCCTTCGCCCGCTCGGGGCCGTAGAGCTTGACCAGCCCCTTGGCGCCTTTGCGTAGGCCGGGGATCATCTGGCCGCCATTGCGGCCCGACGCGCCCCAGCCGATCTTGCCGCCTTCGAGCAGCACCACCTTCAGGCCGCGCTCGGCGGCATGAAGGGCGGCCGACAGGCCGGTGCAGCCGCCACCGACCACCACCAGGTCGGCGTCCACATCGCCCACCAGCGCCGGATGGTCCGGCGCCGGATTGGCGGTGGCGACATAATAGGATTTGCCGATATCGAGACCGGAATTGAAACCCGTTGAACTGGCGGCCATGATCACACCTTCAGCAGCAGGTGATCGCGTTCCCAGCTCGTCACCACGCTCTGGAACAGGTCGAGCTCGACGCTCTTGACGCGCAGATAGGTCTGGAAGAAATCCTCGCCGAGCAATGCCCGCACCGGCTCGCAAGCGGTGAAACGATCAAGCGCCTCCTCCATGGTTTTCGGCAGCGTGCTTTTGATCTTGTAGGCATTGCCTGAGGCCTCGGCCGAGCGCGCGAGTTTCTGCTCGACGCCGAGATAGCCGGCAAGCAGCGAACCGGCGATCGCCAGATAGGGATTGCAATCCGCTCCCGGCAAGCGGTTCTCTACCCGCCGGGCGGCGCGGCCACCTGCCGGCACGCGCAGGCCACAAGAGCGGTTGTCATGCGACCATTCGATGTTGGCCGGTGCGCTGTGGTTCGGCCGGATGCGGCGGAACGAGTTCACGTTGGGTGCGAACAGCGGCATGATCTCGGGCACATATCTCTGCAGGCCGCCGATGAAATGGCCGAACATTTCGGTGTCTGCATCATCTCTGTCGGCAAACAGCGCGGCGCCTGTCGTTTCATCGACGACAGACATGTGCAGATGCATCGAACTGCCGGCCTGCGCGGCGATCGGCTTGGCCATGAAGGTGGCGTGCATGCCGCTCTGCTGCGCCGCTTGGCGAGTCAGCCGCTTGAACAGCAGCACCTGATCGGCGAGTGGCACCGCGTCGCCGTGCAGCAGATTGATCTCCAGCTGCGCGGTGCCCGATTCATGGATCAGCGTGTCGAGCGGCAGGCCGGCGGCTGCGGCATAATCATAGACGCGCCTTATCACCGGCTCGAATTCTTCCAGCGCCACCATGTCGTAGGGATGCTGCGAGCCCTCGGCGCGGCCATTGGCGCCAACCGGTGCCGTCAGCGGCTGGTCGGGATTCGGATTGGGCGCGGTCAGGTAGAATTCGACTTCCGGCGCCACCACCGCGCGCCAACCGCGCTTCCGGTAGAGATCGAGCACGGCGCGCAGCACATGTCGTGGCGAGGCCATCCAGGGCTTGCCTTCCATGTGGAAGGCGTCGGCGAAGACATAGGCTTTGCCAGCGCCACCGCCCGACGCCAGGCACAGCGTCGACATATCAGGCACCATGCGCATATCCGGGTCTTGATAGGCAAAGCCTTCGTCGATCGAACCGGAGTAGCGACCATCGATGCTGACCAGGAAAGCGCTGCTCGGCAGGTAGAGTGCGCGGTCTTCCAGCGCCTTGAGGAATTTTGCTGTCGGCAGCGCCTTGCCGCGCAGCACGCCATTCATGTCGGGCACCAGGCACTCGACCTCCGTGATGCCATGCTGGGCGAGCCAGACCTTGGGATCGTTGCCGGTGAAGAGAGCGGTGTTGGTATCTTTGTCCTGCATTTTGGTTCACGTACCTATGAGAGAGAGTATGGCTTGCGCGGCCACATCCGTTCCAGGGGTCAGCGCCATCTTGGCAGCATTGTCCCTGAGGCGGGCGCGCATCGCATCGTCGGCCAGCAGGCCGAGAATGGCTCTCTCCAATCCCCCTTCCGTCCAGGCGTCGCGGCCGATATGGTCGCCGACACCCGTCTCTCCCGCGCGTTGCGCATTGTCATGTCCGTCCCAGCAATAGGGCATGATCAGCGACGGCACGCCGAAGCGCAGCGCCTCGCAAAAACTGTTGTTTCCTCCGTGATGAATAAACAGGTCCGACTTCGCCACCACCGAAGGCTGCGGAAACCAGGCGTCGAGATAGACATTGTCCGGCACCGCGCGGTAGGCGTCGCGCAGGCCGCCGGCATTGACGATGAAGCGCGCCGGCAGCCGGTCGAAGACGGCGAACATGCGTTCGATCAGCCCGACATCCATCGCGCCGAGACTGCCGAAGCTGACATAGACCAGCGGGCCGCCATTGCGCGGAAACACCGGCACCTCGAATGGCCCTTCCGAACGCACGCAGCCTTCGAGATAGACAAAGCGTTTGGGGTCGAGCGGCTCGGCCCGCTCACGCCGTACGATCGCTGGCGTCAGCAGCAGATTGAGGTCGGGTGATGTCTCGAGGAACAGGCCCTTGGGCAACGGCGCCAAGCCGGCATCCGCACGAAAACGGTTGAAGCGCTCATGCGCGGGTGCGGAGGCCGCGAGATAGCGCGCTTCGAACGCCGCACGTTGCGGGTCGTCGGCACCCATCCCCGAGAGATAGGGCGGCACCTCGGCATCCGGCAGTTCCGTCTCGGCACAGGAGACGACGCGCACCCACGGGCAGCCGGCGGCGGCGATCGCCGGGAACATGATGACGTTGTCGAGCACCACCGCGTCCGGCTTCAGCCGCGCCAGCAATTGGCGCAGCGGCGCCTCGGCGTTGACGGCGGTGTCGACGATCGCTTGCCAGGTCGGCGCGACATAGGTCTCGAGCTGGTCGATCGGGCTCAGCCGGAAATGCGGCAGGTGCCGGCGCACGAAGGCCTGCCAATAGCTCTGGCGGTCGCTGTCGCTCAGCGGCTCATCTGTCGGCAGATGGTATTCCTGGAAGCCATAGTCGGTAAAGACGCCGGAGAAGCCGGCATGGCAGATGAAGACGGGGCGAGCGCCCCGTGCGCGCAATGCCTGTGCGATACCGACGCAATTCAACGCGGCGCCGAAACTGGCTTCGGGAAACAGCGCGATGGTCGGGCTGGCTTTACGCGTCAATTATTCCTCTTCAATCCGGCCGGCTGATCATGCCGAACAGTGCGGGAGCTCCGCGGCTGGCTGCTTGCGGTCGCTGGCTGCGGGAGAGCCGCAGGTGGATGCGAAGCAGATCGGCAGCCACCTCATACTGCCGGCTTTCAAGATAGTCGAGTATGCCCGAGTGTTCGCGCAACGATTGCCGCAGCCGAAACACGTTGACGCCGGAATAGATGCCCGGCAGCCGGCGCAGGCGGAGATGATCGGCCAATGCATCCGACACAAAACGGTTGGCGCAGCCCTCGGCGATCATGCCATGAAAATCCATGTCCAGCCGCTGGAACTCGCGCGTGTCGAATGTCTCGTCCGGCAGCGCTGCAAGCGCTTCCATGCCTTGCCGCAACATTGCTGCCCGCGCCCCGTCCAGCCGAAAGCCTGGCGTCAGGATGGCCGCCGGCTCCAGCACCAGGCGGAACTCGTAGCTTTCGCCTTGCGCCTCCGGATCGTCCGGCGCGCGGCGAAACAACCAGGATTGCCCAGGCGCACGATCCAGAAGATTCTCGTCGGTCAGTTTGTTAAGTGCTTTTAGTACCGTCTTGCGATCAGCGTCGTAGCGTCGCATCAGCCCCGCGATGGTCACCGTCTGGTCCAACCGTCGCGCCGAGCGGTCGCGCAGGATGGCTTCGGCGAGCTCGTCTTCCTCCGCACTGGGTAGTTCGGCGGCAATGGCGGGCTGGGCGGCGAGGTCGACCGTCAGATGATAACCGCTGTCGGCCTCCCAGCGCACCACGCCCCGTTCCGCGAGCAGGCCGAGTGCCGCGCGTACGGGCGTGCGCGAGACATTGCACAGCGAGGCGATCTGCTGTTCGGGCAGGCGGGCGCCAGGCTCGAAGCCACGCTGCCGCGCCACATCCAGGATGCGTTGCGCCAGATCGAGATGGTTGGTGCGAGGTCGTCTGGCTACGGCTTGCATGACTTTTCTCGAATGCGAATGTGGCGCATTGGTCTGGCTGATCGCCGGAACAGGGACAATCGGCCAAATTCGTCCGTCGGTTGACAGATTATGGATTGACGTACTTTTTTCTGCAATAGTACTGTCGGCACAATCGGCGAGAAAAGACCGAGGGAACAGGATCGAGGCAGGCGCGCGCGTCGCCGGCCCTGGTCCGGCAAATGATTTCGACGATCAAACCGAATGGGAGACTGCCATGACCGCTACCAGCCTGCGGCGCCGTGCGCTCAATACATCCTCAATCGCTCTCGGTCTCGCCCTGACGCTCTCGGTGCCGGCCGCCGCAGCCGACCTCGTTATTTCGAACTGGGATGGGTACATGGCACCCGACGCCATGGCCGCTTTCAAGACCGCCACCGGCGTTGCCGGCGAAGTGGTGGTGCACGCCACCAATGAAGAGATCATGGGCAAGCTGATTGCCGCCGGCGGCAAGGGCTATGACGTGGTCTTCGTCTCCTCGCCCTTCGCCGAAGTATTAAACAAGCTTGGCCTGACCGAGCCGATCGATCATGCCAATATCCCCAACCTCGCCAACCTCTATCCCGAAGCGACCAAGCTGCCGCACGATGTCGGCAACGCTTTCTCCGTGCCTTACACCTGGGGCACGACGGGCCTCTGCTACCGCTCTGACCTGGTCAAGACGGCGCCCACGAGCTGGAGCGACCTGCTCGCCCCTTCCGACGAGATGAAGGGCAAGACCACCATGCTGGCGACCGACCGCTGGCTGCTGGCCGCCGGGCAGCTGGACAAGGGCTATTCGGTCAACGAGACCGATCCGGCCAAGATGGCCGAGGTCAAGGACCTGCTGATCTCGGCCAAGAAGACCCTGCTCGCCTATGACGACACCACCTTCTATTCCAAGCTGGTGTCCGGCGAGGCCCTGATGGTGCAGGCATGGGACGGCTGGTGCAATTACGGCATCGCCGACAAGCCCGAGATCAAATACGTCATCCCAAAAGAGGGCTCGGATCTCTGGGTCGACACGATGGTGGTGATGAAGGCGTCCGAGCACAAGGACGACGCCTTCAAGTTCATCAACTTCATGCTCGACGCCAAGAACCACGCCTGGGCGGCGCAGAACATCGACTACAAGGTGCCGAACAAGCCGGCGATGGAAAGCCTGCCGGCCGACTTCCTGGCCAAATTCCCCAACATGGCGATGCCGGTGGCCGATCTCGTCAAGTTCGAGCAGTTGCGTGACGTCGGCGAAGCCCAGCGCGACTATTCCAAGATCGTCAGCGAGATCAAGGCCGCGCAGTAAGCGGCCTGCCACTTCGATTGCTGGAAGCAAGCTTGCGTTCCTTCACGCCCCCCTCTGGCCTGCCGGTCATCTCCCCCTCAAGGGGGGAGATCGGCTGTGGCGTCGCTTTCGCCGATCTTCGACGTTTGAAAGCAAGCGAGAGGTTGGAACTGCTAATCTCCCCCCTTGAGGGGGAGATGCCCGGCAGGGCAGAGGGGGGTGCGGCGTGACGCGGACCTCCCGTTCCTTTCTGCTGATGGCCCCGGCGCTGGTCTGGCTGACCGCGCTGATGGTGGTGCCATGCGCGCTGGTGCTGGCGCTCGCCTTCTTCCGGCGCGGCGTCTATGGCGGCATCGACTACACCTTCACGCTGGGGAATTTCGGGCTGGTCTTCGACCCACTCTATGCCGGCATCTTCCTCAACTCAGCACGTATCGCCGGTACCGCGACGCTCATCGCAGTCGTGATCGGCTATGCCGCGGCCTATGCAATTGCCGCCGCACCACGCCGGTGGCAGCCGGTGTTCCTGTTTTTCGCCGTGCTGCCGTTCTGGTCCAACTACCTGATCCGCACCTATGCCTGGATCGTGCTGCTGAACCGCGAAGGGCTGATCACCCAGCTCTTGCGCTGGTTCGGCTACACCGGCGAACCGCCCTCGATGCTCTATACCGAAGGCTCGGTCATCGCAGGCCTCGTCTACAACTATCTGCCCTTCGTCATCCTCGCCTGCTACGCGCCGCTGTCGCGCCTCAACCCGGAACTGGCCGAAGCATCGCGCGATCTCGGCGCTTCGGCCGCCACCACCTTCCGACGTGTCATCCTGCCGCTGACCGTGCCCGGCATCGCTGCGGGCGCCGTCTTCGTCTTCGTGCTGTCGATTGGCAATTTCGTCACCCCGGCGCTGCTTGGCGGCGGCCGCTTCCAGATGATCGGCAACCTCGTCTACGACCAGTTCCTGACCGCCAATGACTGGCCGTTTGGCGCGGCATTGGCGATGGCGCTGATCGCCATCATGCTTCTGGTGCTGATGGCGCAGGCGCTCGCCGCCGACCGCGCCGCGGGGCGTGCGGCTGAGGCAAAGGGTGACGCCGATGGCTGAGCGCTGCGCAATTCTTGCCTTCTCCCCGTTCACCGGGAGAAGGTGCCCCGAAGGGGCGGATGAGGGGCGGCGTCAACCTTTGCGACGCTCAGCGCTGCCCCTCATCTGCCTGCCGGTATCTTCTCCCCGTGAACGGGGAGAAGGACTCTGGTCGTTCGCTTGCCTTCCAATTGTCGGAGGCCGGCGATGACCCATTCCTTCACCCGTACGCTCGGCATGCGGACGATTCTCACCCTCGTCTTCGCCTTCCTCTACATCCCGATCGCCGTGCTGGTGGCGCTGTCCTTCAACGAAGGCGGATTGCCGACGGCATGGTCGGGCTTCTCGCTGAAATGGTACATTTCGCTAGCTTCGAACAGCGCCATCCTGTCTGCAGCGCTCAACACGCTGATCGTGGCGCTGGTCTCGACCGCAATCGCCACATTGCTCGGCACGCTGCTGGCGATCGGCGTCGAGATGCGCCGGCAATATGGCAGAGGCCTCGAAGCCCTGATCTTCGCGCCGATGATCATCCCCGACATCGTGCTGGCGATTGCGCTTCTCTCGTTCTTTTCGATGCTCAACCTCACCATGGGCCTGCACACCATCATCCTCGCCCATGTCGTCTTCAACCTCGCTTTCGTCTGCTCGGTGGTGCGCGCAAGGCTGAAGAGTTTCGACTGGTCGATCGTCGAGGCCTCCGCCGACCTCGGCGCCTCGGCTCTGACCACCTTCCGGCGTGTGACATTGCCGGTCATCGCGCCGGCAGTGATTGCCGGCGCTCTGCTTGCCTTCACGCTCTCGGTCGACGAGTTCATCATCGCCTTCTTCACCGCCGGTGCCGGCCGCGCCTCGACGACGCTGCCGATGCAGATCTATGCCATGATCCGCTTCGGCATCACGCCGGAGATCAACGCGCTGGCGACCATCGTCATGGCGGTATCGATCACCGCGCTGACCCTGTCGCAGCGGATCAACCGTGGGATCATCGGCCAATGAGCGAACCGCGCACGCTGCTGGCCATTGATAACGTTTCGAAGAAGTTCGGCCGGGTCACCGCCGTCGACGGCATCTCGCTCGACATCCGCGAAAACGAGTTCTTCGCGCTGCTTGGACCCTCCGGCTGCGGCAAGACCACGCTGCTGCGCATGCTGGCCGGCTTCGAGACGCCAACCGACGGCCGCATACTGCTCGATGGCAAGGACATCGCCCGGACCCCGCCCAACAAGCGGCCGGTCAATCTGATGTTCCAGTCCTACGCGCTGTTCCCGCATATGAGCGTGCGCGCCAATGTCTCCTACGGGCTGGAGATGGAGCGCTTGCCGAAAGCTGAAATCCGTTCCCGCGTCGACGCCATTCTGGCCACCACCGAGCTTGTCCCCTTCGCCGACCGTAAGCCTGAGCAATTGTCGGGTGGCCAGAAGCAGCGCGTCGCGCTCGCCCGCGCGCTGGTCAAACGGCCTCGGTTGCTGCTGCTCGACGAACCGCTCGGGGCGCTCGACAAGAAACTGCGCGGCGCCATGCAGTTGGAGCTGAAGCGCCTGCAGCACGAAGTCGGCATCACCTTCGTCATCGTCACCCACGACCAGGAAGAGTCACTCGTCATGGCCGACCGCATGGCGGTGCTCAAGGACGGCCAGTTGCTGCAATGCGACGCGCCGCATGCGATCTACGAGCATCCCGCCGACCGTTTCGTCGCCGACTTCATCGGCGTGATGAATTTCGTACCGGGCAAGGTGTCTGCGGATGGCGTGATCGCCGCGAACGGCGCGCGCATTGCCGGCAAGGTTCCCGCCGCGCTTTCACCCGGCGCTTCCGCCGTGGCCTCGGTGCGACCCGAACGCATCCGGCTGTTCCCGTCACCCGAGACCGCCAACCGCACCGCCGGCATGGTCGAGGCGCTGGCCTATCACGGGCTGGACCTGCAGTTGCATATCCGCACGCCTCTGTCGCCAAAACCATTTCTGGTGCGCGTCACCGCCGATGCCGCCGACCGCCGGCCGGTCTCGTCGGGCGATCAGGTCGAACTCGGCTGGGACGCCGCCGATGTCAGAATTTTTCAGGAATAGGAGAGCTTGATGGCGCAGAAGACGATCGCGTTTTTTCCCGAAGCGGCCTACGGCCCGGCGCTCAATTCGGTCGGCATCGCGCAAGCCGTCGAGGCGCGCGGCCATAAGGCAGTGTTCCTGTCCGACCCCGGCTTTGTCGATGTCTACAAGGGTTACGGCTTCGAAGCGCATCCGGTGAACCTGTCGGAGCCGATGCCGCCCGAGCAGATGGCGAAATTCTGGGAAGACTTCATCAACGGCCACATCCCGAACTTCCGCAAATCGCCCTACGATCAGGTCGACAATTACGTGAAGGATTGCTGGACCGCGATTGTCGACAGCGCCAAATGGGCGCAGAAGGATTTGCCGCGAGTCCTGGCCGCCATCAAGCCTGATGTCATTTGCGTCGACAATGTCATCCTGTTTCCGGCCATCAAACAGTTCGGCAAGCCTTGGGTGCGCGTCATCTCCTGCTCGGAAAACGAGATCGAGGATGAGGACATCCCGCCGCATCTCTCGGGCTGCGGCGAGAACGACGATGTCGGCCACCAGCGCTACCGCGATCATTTCAACGCGGTGATCAAGCCGATCCACGACGACTTCAACGCCTTCCTCACCGCAAACAATGAAGCGCCCTACCCGGTCGGCCAGTTCTTCGAGGCCTCGCCCTATCTCAATCTGCTGCTCTATCCCGAAGCGGCAAAGTTCAAGCGCCGCCATCCGCTCGACCCGGCAAAGTTCCAGTATCTGGAAGGCTGCGTGCGGCAGGAAAAGCCCTATACCGTGCCGACCTTCGCCGAGAACAATGACGGGCCGCTGCTCTATGTCTCCTTCGGCAGCCTCGGCGCCGGCGATGTCGATTTGTTGAAGCGCATCATCACAACACTGGGCAAGACCCGTTACCGCGCGCTGGTCAATGTCGGCGGCTACAAGGAACTGTACACGGATGTGCCGGACAACGTCATCGTCGAGAGCTGGTTCCCGCAGCCTTCAGTCATCCCGCAGGTCGATGCCGTAATCCACCATGGCGGCAACAACTCGTTCACCGAGTGCCTCTATTTCGGCAAGCCGGCCATCATCATGCCCTATGTCTGGGACGGTCACGACAACGCCACCCGCGTCCAGGAAACCGGCCACGGCTTCGGCATGCCGCGCTACGACTGGAGCGACGCCCAGCTGGTCAGCAGGATCGAGGCTTGCCTGACCGACCCGAAGATGAAGGGCAAGCTGGCGAAGACCTCGTCGCAGATGCGGGCACAGAACGGGCCGGAAAAGGCCGCAGGGTTGCTGGAGAAGTTGCTGTGACCTCCTCCGCCCCGCACCTTTACCAAGCCTCCACCCGCACCGACTTCGTCGACTGGGGCGCCCAGTCCGACGCGCTGGACGGCGCGTCGCACTCGACCGGCAGGCTTGTCCACAAAGGACCCAACAACCAGCCGGAATCCGGCATCTGGGTGTGCACGCCCGGCCGCTGGCGGCTCTCGATTCCGCGCGACGAATTGTGCCATTTCGTCACCGGCCGCGCGACGTACCGGTCGGATGTCGGTGAGGTGATAGAAGTCGCAGCCGGGACCGTGGTCATGTTCCCTGCCGGCTGGACAGGCGAATGCACCGTGCATGAGACCATGCGCAACGTCTACATGCTGGCTTGAACAGCAACGGAGCTTCGCAATATGCCGACACCGCCCTGGCCAAAGGCCTCGACCGTGAAACTGGAGGGCTGGGGCGCCGGCAGCAACACGCTTGCCGGTGCACCGCGTGCCTCGGGCAGGATCCTGTCACAGAACCTGGACGGATCGAGCGAATGCGGCCTGTGGTCGTGCACGCCGGGTAGCCGCAAGGTCACCTTTGCCGCCGACGAGTTCTGCCATTTCCTGTCGGGCCGCGGGACCTATGTCCGCGAGAATGGCGAAGAGATCCCGGTCGAGGCCGGCATGCTGGTGTTCTTCCCCGCCGGCTGGGCCGGCACCTCCACCATCACGCAAACACTGACCAAGGCCTTCATGTGCCGCTGAGCACTTTTTTAAAGGAAATCGCCATGACCACGCCCATCATGCAATCCCCGCTTGCCATCACCGACCTCGTCGACTGGGGCGTCATCCCGACCATGATCGAGGGCGAGTCCCACACCTCGGGCAAGCTGCTCTACAAGGGGCCGGAGGGCCGTTCGGAATGCGGCCTGTGGGTCTGCACTCCCGGCAAATGGCACTGCCATGTCACCCGCGACGAGTTCTGCCACTTCCTCGAGGGCCGCTGCACCTATGTGCACGAATCGGGCGAGGTCATCGAGATCGAGCCGGACACGGCGGCGTTCTTCCCGCAGGACTGGAAAGGCGTCTGCACCGTCCATGAGACCATCAAGAAGGTCTACATGATCCGCTGAGCGGACCTGAAAGGACGACCATGCAATTCTCCGCTGACCGGCCGGCTTTCTTCGTCAATCCGGACTACCGGCCGATGACCGGCACGGCAAAACCGGTGATCGATCCGGCGACGCTGGAGACCGTCGGCTCGATCTCCGCCGCAACGGACGGTGAGATCGATGCGGTGCTGTGTGCCGCAACCACGGCACAAGCCGCCTGGAAGAAGCTCGATGCCAAGAGCAGGGCCAAACACCTGCACGCCGTCGCCAACGCTATCGAGGCGGCAGACTTCACCCGCTGCGCAGAGCTGATGGTGCGCGAGATGGGCAAGCCTTATCCCGAAGCGATCGGCGAGATCGCCAATTGCGCACCGATCTTCCGCTACTACGCCGAGATGGCGCGCGACGATGCCGGCAAGATCGCCGGCACGACCCAGGCCGGTTCGTTCCAGTATGCGCGCTACGAGCCGTATGGCGTCTCCGTCCACATCATGCCCTACAACTTCCCGATCCTGCTGATGTGCTGGACCGTTGCGGCCTCGCTTGCCGCCGGCAATGGCTGCATCATGAAGCCGGCCGAAGCCACGACGCTGCCGACACTCGATTACATGACCGTGTTCCGCTCGCTGCCCGAAGGGCTGGTCTCCTGCCTGCCCGGCACGGCCGCCACCGCGCAGGCGCTGATCGCCTCCGAGCGCACCCACGCTGTCGCCTTCACCGGCTCGTTCGCCGCCGGCAAAGCCGTGGCAGTCGCCTGCGCCGAGCGCATGAAGCCTTGCGTCATCGAAGCCGGCGGCAGCGATCCGCTGATCATCAGCGAGCACGCGCCGCTCGACGTGGCGGCAGCCGGCAGCGTCACCGCCGCCTTCCACCTGACCGGCCAGGTCTGCACCTCGGCCGAGCGCTTCTTTGTCGTCGACTCGGTTCACGATCGCTTCGTCGAGCTGTTCGCCGAGAAGACGCGGGCGCTGCGCATCGGCAATGGCATGGACAAGACCGAGATCGGCCCGCTGGTCAGCGAAGCCGCCCGGGCGAAAGTGATGCGGCTGGTCGATGATGCTATCAGCAACGGCGCTATAGCCGTTGCCGGCGGGCGCATTCCGCCGGCGCACAACACTGGCTGGTTCTACGAGCCAACGATCCTGACCGGGGTTACACCCAATATGGCGATCGTGCGCGAAGAGTGTTTCGGGCCGGTCGCAGCGATCTGCCGCGTAAAGGATTTCGACGAAGCGATCCGGCTTGCAAATGACAGCCCGTTCGGGCTCGGCGCCTCGGTCTTCACCACCGACCTCGCCGAGGCGCATGAGGCGGCCGAGCGGCTCGAGGCCGGCATGGTCTGGGTCAACAACCCGCTGATCGACAATGACGCCCTGCCCTTCGGCGGCTGGAAGGCATCAGGCCTTGGCCGCGAGTTGGGACGCCAGGGACTCGACGCCTTCCGACGCTCCAAGATGGTCATCATCGACCACAGACCGGCGATCCAGGACTGGTGGTACCCCTACCCCGACAGCTGGTTCCGCGAGACAGGTGGCCGCAAGCACGTGTGAGCCCGGCCAGTCCATAACGTAAGCTGACGTTTACGCATCTGCCGAGATAGGCCGGCTATTTCAACGCTTGAAGCTTGTCGATCGCGGCAGTGAATCCGGCAAGCGAGACCGGAATGGTCACCGGCTTGCGCGTCACCGACTCCATGCCGATGTTCAGGTTGGTTCCCGATTTCATCGCCTTGACGAGGTCCGCCGACAAAGGGGTCGCGGCATAGGCGCCGTTCTGGTCGCTGGTCTGGATGACAATGGTCGTCTTCTGCCCCTGGTCGATCTGGTACGAGGCGCCGGAAGGCAGGAACAGCCCGTGTGGCAAGGCCAGCAGCATCGCGAGGTTGCCATTGCCATTGTCGCGGCGAACCGTGACGGTAAGAACGCGCTGCCCGGTCTTGGCCTCGGTGAGGTTTTGCGAAACCTGGCATTGAAGCTCGGTTCCGGTTGATCCGCTAGAGCAGTTTAGCGCCCACGGATTGCCTTCTGCAGGCTTTGTCTCGGCAGATTTGGTTGACTTCGGCTCTTCGGCAAGCGCCGACCGTGCCGACACGACCAGCCATAGCGCGCCGACCCAGGCGGCCCGCCCACAAACGGTTCTCAGCAATGAAGCCACCCGATCCTCGTCGTGTCAGGGTTTCGCCGAGCGCGTTGATACAACAGCCGAGCCTGGCGGGGAAGCCAATACGGTACATGAGCGCCGGCTAAATTACTGTTGCTGGATTACCACAATAAACAACTTTGAAATCTTGTATGTGTAAAGCAAACAATCATGCTCGCTATACACTGGGATTCGGATAGTATTATCGACGGAACGTGTACTCGTTGAGGTTCGCAAGGGATGGAGACGACCGAGAAAACTCGGCAGATCAATGACATGGCGACGCACGGAAGAAGGTTCCGGGCGAATACCAAGTATCGCCGGTCAGGTTTTTCCAGGCATCTCTGGAAGACGACCGCGCTGTCCACTCTGGCACTTGCCCTTTCCGGCATAGCCGCCCATGCCGGCGACACCGGACTGTGGCAGCCGCAGGTCCGCGCCATCATCGGCGCCAACAACAATGGCGGCAACACGGCGATCGAGGGTTTCCTGCCGCTGAAGCAGAACCTCGAATCCGTTCTCTTTCTCGATGTGCGCTCGAAATACGATTTCGACGACGGCTTCGGCCAGGACGTCGGCCTCGGCGTTCGCCGCATCGTCAATCCGGATCTGATGATCGGCGGCTACGCCTATCTCAACATCCAGAACCAGGACAGTCACCAGTTCGTCGCCTCGACGCTCGGCCTCGAGGCGATCACCTCAAAATACGATGCGCACGTAAACGTCTATCTGCCGATCAGCGGCGACCGCAGCACGGCCGGGCAAGAGTCGAGCCTGTCGCTGGTCGGGCATCAGCTGATCGAGCAGATATCGGCCATCGCCCACCGCGATTACGCGGCCTGGGGCATCGAGGGCGAGGTCGGCGTTCAGGTGCCGCTCAACCTGCCCGAGAACCATTCACTGCGTTTCGATGTCGGCGCCTACCATTTCGGCGATCCCGACGGCGACGACGGCAGCATCACCGGCGCCAAGGCCGGCCTGGAATATTCGATCGGCGACGTCATCGGCAAAGGCACGTCGCTGGCCTTCACCGGCGAGGTGCGCAACGACAACCGCGATGACACCCAGTTCGCCGGCAGCATCCGGCTGACAGTGCCGCTCAACGCTTTCGACAAGGGCTCGTCTTCGGCCGATGACGGCGCCGAGCTGGTCTATCCGGTCAGCCCCGGCCTGCGCAAACGCGTCAACGAGCGCGTACGCGGCGACATCGGCGTTCGCATCGAGAGCCAGGACAAAGTTACCGGCACGTCGACGCGGGTGGCGATCAATGCCGCCACCAACACGGCATTCGGCCAGTTCTTCTTCGCCGATGGTGACAACGACGCGCTCGGCCTCGGCACGATCGGCGACCCGACCACGCTCGACAATGCAGTCGCCGGCGCCGGCGCTAACGGCGTCGTCGTCGCGCTAGGCGGCAAGGGCAACATTACGACAGCCGGCGTGACGCTCGCCAACGGGCAGACCGTTATCGGCGGTGGCGGCGGTGTCCAGGCGCGGCTCGCCGACGGCAGCATCGGCACCTACAATTTCGGCGGCTCCAACGGCACCATCCAGGGCACCAACCCTGCCAACAACGTCCTGACGCTCGCCAATGGCAACACGCTGAGCGGTATCACCATCACCGGCGGCAAGGACGGCATCTTCGGCAACAACATTACCGGCGCCACGTTGACCAACGTCACGGTCACCGGCGCCGGCGGCCACGGCGCCGACTTCACCGGTACATCGACCGGCGTCAATGGCTCGAACTTCACCGCGACCGGCAACGGCCTCGACGGACTGCACATCGAAGGCGACGGCACCTATAACTTCACCGGCACGACTCTGCTGCAGGGCAATGGCGACGACGGCCTGGATATAACCGGCCACGGCACCTACACTTTCGCCACCCTCAACGCGCTCGACAACAACGATGCCGGCATTACCGTGAAGGGCACCGGGGTCGCCGGCTCGATCACCATCACCGGCGGCCAGGTGTCGGGCAACAAGGCGCTCGGCGACGACGGCGTCGGTGTCTTCATCGATCCGATCACCGCCCATATCGTGCTGGATTCGATCACCCAGACCGGCGGCACATCGGGCGTCGTGCTCGAGAATCTTTCGGGCAGCCTCACCGTCAACGGCGCGACGACGATCTCGAACACGACCGGGCCGGCCATCGCGATCACGGATTCGCCGGCCGCGATCCGCTTCGGCGACATCAACATCACCAATCCCGGCACCGACGGCATGGTGTTTGCGGGCGCCAACACATCGATAATTGCCGGCAACATCGTCATTGCTGGCCTCGGCTCCGGCGTCGGCCTCGATTTCTCCGGCAGCCAGACCAATTTCAGGGCGCAGTCGCTCAACATCACTGGCACAGGCGCCGCCGGCTCGATCGGCATCGATCTGTCTTCGCCGAGCGCGGGCGGGGCGACGATCGTCATCACCGATGGCGGCGCGATCGCCAATGTCGATACCGGCGTGCGCTTCGGCATTTCCGGCTCGCTGGCCAATTCGGCCAATGCCCAATTCAGTTTCGGCGGCGGCTCGATTGCCGGCATCACCGCCTCGCTCGACGCGCGGGGGCTCAACCAGACGCTCGGGCTCTATGCTTTCGGCTCGACGACCTTCAGCGGTCCGCAGCTGTTCGACCAGCAGAATGTGATTTTCGTCGGCGGCGTCGGATCATTGGGTGACGGCTCTTCCACGTCTAGTCTGCTTGCGATTAACCAGGCTGACCTTATCACCAACGGCACCGCGATCTTCGTGCTGGTCAATGACGGGACGCCCATCGACGCCTCTGGCGGCTTCTCGCTGAGTGCCGGACAGACAATGGCTTCGTTCGGCAATGGGCGTACTTTCTCGCTCGGCGGCATTCCCGTCAACGTCACCGGTGACAACGTCAAGCATGACCAGGTCGTCTCGGATCCAGGCGGCGCAGCCACGCTGACCAATACCGGCACCGGCGACGCCGTGACGCTGGCCAACAACACGTCGCTGCTCGACTTCAACATCGCCGGTGTGGCGAACGGCAATGGCGTGCATGGCAGCGGAGTCAGCAATGTCACGATGTCGGGGCTGAATGTTTCAGGCGCCAGCCTGAACGGCGTGCTGTTCGATGGCGCCATCAACAATGTTTCCGCCGACAATTTGAACTCAAGCGGCAATACCGGCAGCGGCCTGCTCATCGACAATGGTGGCGGAACTTACAGTTTCACCGGCACGACGACACTCTCGAACAATACCGGCCACGGCCTGTTCATCGTCAGCGGCGGAAACTATGGATTCGAGACGCTCGATGCAAAGGACAATGGCGGCTTAGGCATCTTCGTCAACTCGACGGGCGGCGGAAGCCTGACGACGACCGGCGGCACGGTTTCGGGCAACGGCCTCCAGGCCGTCTATGTCGTCACTTTCGGGCTAATCAACCCGATGGCGCTCAATGTCACGCTGGACACGGTGAGCCAGTCCGGCGGACAGAGTGGAATCGGCCTGGGCAACGTCGGCGGCAATTTCTCCGTTACCGGCACCACGACGACCTCCAACACCCTTTTCGACGGCATTTTCATCACAAACAGCGCCGCCACGGTTGATTTCGGCGGCGCGGCCACCATCACCCAGCCATCGCGCGACGGCATCTCGATCAACAACAGTTCCGGCGCCACCACGTTCGGCACGGTGACGATCAACCAGGCCGGCGTGAACGGGATCCTCCTCAATGGCAATTCCGGCGCGGTAACGTTCGGCGACGCCAGCATCGGCCAGCCGACCCAGAGCGGCATCGACGTCCAGGGCGCCAACGGCACGATCAGCTTCGCCAACATCGACATCACCGGCCTGCCCACAGGCAAGACCGGGCTCGACCTGTCGGGCAGCCAGTCGACCTTCACCGCCACGTCGCTCGACATTGCCGGAGCTGGCACTTCCACGGGCATCGACCTTTCCGGCGCCACCGGCGGCTCGGTGACGATCGGCACCGGTGTGATCTCCGCCGGCACCGGCGTCCAGATGGGCACCAACGGCGCGGCAGGCACCAGCGCAAACACGACCTTCTCGTTCGGCGCCGGTGTCGGCACCAGTTCGATCACCGGGACGACCGCCTCGCTCGACATGCGCGGCCTGCTAGCCGGCAACGGCACCTATGCTTTCAACGCCACCCATTTGGTCGGCCCGCAGCTGTTCGACACTGCCAACGTCATCTTCGTCGGCGCAGCAAACACCGGGACCGGCTCCGGCGCGAGCGTTGGCGACCTTATCAACGCCGACGCCGCCGACGGTCTGACGACCGACGCCAACACCATCTTCGTCCTTGTCAACAGCGGCGCTGGAACCATCAACACCGATGCCGACGGCTTCACGCTTGCCGACGGCCAGCAGATCGTCTCCTTCGCCAACGGCAACACCGTCGCTCTCGGCGGGCCGCCGGCCAACGTCACCGGCGCCGAGGTGGTTACTTCGGGCACCCAGGTCGATCCGTTCGGCAATGGCGCCGCCACCCTCAACAACTCGGCCGGCAGCACCATCGATCTCGCCAACGGCAACCGCGTCGCCGACCTCAGCGTCAGCAATGCGGGTTTGGGCTCGGCGATCAACGGATCGAATGTAAACGCGGCCACCATCACCGGGGTGACGATCAGCAGCGCCGTAACCGGCATCGACCTGACCGGCGCAACGGGTGCGATCAACATCACCAACACGACGATGGGCGGCGTCAGCGGCACTGGCCTGCTGGCCAGCAACTTCGGCGGCACCGGCACCTTCAACAATTTGGACATCACCGGCGCCGGTATCGGCGTCAGCGTCACGGGCGGTTCCACGGGCACGCTGACCTTCGACAATGCGAGTTCGATCGCCGGCACGACGGGCACGGCGCTCAGCATTCTTGGAGCAACGCCTAACCTCACCTACAACGGCACCATCAATCAGACGAGTGCCGCGAGCGCGGTCATGATCAGCGGCATGACCGGCGGCTCGGCCACCTTCGACGGCCAAATCACCGCCAGCACCGGCGCGGCCAACGCCATCGACCTGACCGGCAATGCCGGCGGCACGATCAATTTCACCGGCGGGCTCGACCTCACCACCGATGGCGGCCTTGCCTTCAGCGCAATCAATGGCGGCACGCTCACCGTCACCGGCACTAACACGACCGCATCTGGGCTCGGCCCTGTCGAAAACGGCATCCATCTCGGTGGCGCCGGCGGTTTGACCATCGGCGCAGGCGGCGTCATTTTCGACAGCGTCACCGTCGACGGCTCAGGCGGCGCCGTGCAGACCGGCATCCTCATCGAAAACACCAGCGGCGGCAGCGTCACCTTCGGCGCTGTCGACATCAATCGCGTCAATGGCGACGCCATCCGCCTCACCAACGTGGCCAACGCCGTTACCTTCAATGGCACGACGACGATCGACACGGTTGTTGGCGGTGGCCCCGGCTTCGTGGTGCAAGGCAGCGCCGCGACGGTCAATGTCAACAATCTGGTGACGACGCTGGTTTCGGGCGACGACGTCAGCCTGACCAACAACACCGGCACGATCAACATCGGCGGCACCATCACCAATTCCGGCACCGGCAACGGCGTAGTGGTTTTTGGCGGCAGCGCCGCGATCACGGTCTCGGCCAACGTCTCCAGCTCGGCAACAGCACCAGGCACGGCGGTCAAGATCGACGGCACTATCGGCGGCTCGGCCCAGTTCAGCGGCAGCGTCACGTCGACCGGCACCGGAAATCTGTTCGCCATCGGCTCGACATTGCCCCCGGCAGGCGGTGCGTTCAGCTTCACCGGCCCGACCCTGTCGGCGAGCGGTGGCGGCGGCGCGGTGGTCGGTGGCCTGATCGGCACCGCAACGTTGAATGTTACCACCCCGCTATCGATCACCAATGCCTTGGGCACCGGCCTGTCCGTCTCCGGTGTCGCGAGCACCGCATCGGCAACCTTCGGGGCGGTGACCGTGACGGGCGCCGGCGGCATCGGCATCAACATTGTCGGCAATGCCGGCCCGGTGACCTTCGGCACGACCCAGGTCACGCTGGGCACCACGAGCGGCACTGCCGGCATCAACTTCGCCGGCACCAACAACGATGTCAGCTTCGGCACGACCACCATCGACGATGTCGGCGCCAATCAGAACGGCATCGACTTCAGCGGCTCCTCAACGACGGCCGATTTCGGCCTGACGACGATCACCGGCCTGGGCGACCTGACCTCGCGCGGCATCGACCTGTCGTCGACCACCGGCAACAAGGTCATCACCTTCCTGCAGGGTTCCAAGATCGACAATGTCGGCATCGGCGTCGAATTGTCGTCCGGCCAGACCACGGCGACCTCCGCCAATGCCAACTTCACCTTCGGCGACGGCGATTCGACCGACGGGCTGGAATCCTTCATCGTCGCCGCCGCCGGCGGCTTCACCGTCAACACGGTCGGTCTCGATCCGACGCTCGGCAACTACGATTTCGACGACGTGTTCTTCACCGGCAGCGCCAACCTCGCCACCGCGCCCGGTTCGATCACGCTGGTCTCGCAGTCGGGCGGCTTCATCGCCGCCGGCACGACCGGCAATCTCAGCATGGGCGTCAACACCATTTCGCTCGCCGCCGCCGATGCGCTGACCGGCATGCAGAACTTCGCCTTCGTCGGCACGATCAATCTCGGCGCCACCGCCTTCACGCTCGATTCCGGCCAGACGATCACCGGCTTCGGCAACAGCAATGTGGTTTCGACCGGCACGATCCAGCCGGCCAACGTCCAGGGCAATCTCGGCGCCACCGGCGGCAACATCACCGGCGACGAGGCCGTCGTCAGCGGAACGACGAACCTGATGCAGCTGCTCGGCGACAATGCCGTGCGCCACACCGCATTCGACTTCAGCAGCGCGGCCGGTGCTGCCTTCCTGATCGACCAGAGCGCGGTCGGCTTCAGCAATGCCAGCGGCATCACCATCGAAGGCGTGACGATCTCGAATGTCGCGGCGGGCCAGACCGCCATCCAGGTTACCGGCCTCAATGGCAATCTGTCGGTCATCAACAACAACATCAACGTTGCCGGCTCACTGCTCAATGCAATCGGCGGCACCGGCACCATCTCGGTGTCGCGCGGCTTCCTGCCCAATGGCGGGCCGGCCGGAACGCTGACCGGTGGCGGCATCAACATCGCCAACCGCACCGGCGGCGCGGTGACCTTCACCGACCAGGTGGCCATCACCGGCGGCAATGGCGTCTCGATTTCGGGCGGCACCGCCGGCGGCGCCGTCAATTTCAATGGCGGCCTCGACATCACGACGTCCCTCGCCACTGGCCTCAGCCTCTCGGGGCTGAATGTCCTGACCGTCGCGAATGCCGGCTCGACGACGATCAACGCCACGGGCCAGACCGCGCTGTCGCTGCAAGGCACACTCGGCGCCGGCGGCGTCAATTTCGACAGCATCACCTCGAGCGGCGGCACAAGCGGCATCATCCTCAACGGCGTCACCGGGGCGGTGAATGTCTCCGGCGCGACCAGCATCACCGGCACCAGCAGCTTCGGCATAGACGGCACCGGCGCCAACACCGGCACGTTCACCTTCGGCGCGGTGACGGTCAACAACACCGCCACGGCCGGCGGCGGCATCCATGTGGTATCAGGCACGGTCAACGTCACCGGCCTCGCCAACATCGATACGACGAGCGGCGTCGGCCTGTCGCAGAGCGGCGGCACGACAAGCTTCACCGGCGGTGTGACCATCGACACCACGACCGGCACGGCCATCGTGGGCACCGGCGGCACGATGGGCATCACCGCCACCGGCGGTGCCGAGACGGTAAACTCGACCCTCGGCCAGGCGATCAGCCTCTCCGGCGTCGCCGCCAGCATTGCGCTCGACTCGACCTCGTCGGGCGGCGGCACCAACAATGTTGGCCTGGCCAATGTCACCGGAACAGTCAGCCTCGGATCCGGCGCATTGAGCGGCGCTTCGGGCGTCGCATTCCTGGTCACCGGCGGTGCTGCGACCGTCAGCTATGGCGGCACGGTCACCAAGACCACCGCCGGCAAGATCGTCGACATCTCCGGCGTCACCGGCGGCACGGTCACGCTGTCCGGCGCGCTCAGCGCCACCGGCGGTTTCGACAATGGTGTTTATGTCCACGGCAACTCCGGCGGGACCATCACTCTCAGCGGTGGCACAAAGACGCTGACCACTGGCGCCAATACGGCGGTCGACTTGACGACCAACACCGGCGCGACGATCAACTTCGATACGGGTGGCCTGGTGATCACCACCACCTCCGGCACGGGCTTCAACGCCAGCGGCGGTGGCACGGTCAGCGTCGGCGCGCTCCTCAGCGACAACAGCATCACCACGACGGCCGGCGGCACCGCGTTGAACCTCAATGGCGTTACGATTGGCGCTGCGGGCATGAATTTCGACAGTGTCTCGGCCACTGCCGCCGCAACCGGCATCTCGCTGACCAATATCGCCTCGTCCGGCGGCGGCGCCATCATTCTCGGCACGGTCAACCTGCAAGGCATCACCACGCGTGGTGTCGATGTTTCCGGCACGCTTGGCGCGGCGCTGTCCTTCAACGATCTCGACATCGGCCTGAACAGCACCACGGGCGTGGCCTTCGACCTCAACGGTGCCACCATCAATGCGGCGGTGACGGCCAATGACTTCGATGTCACCAATGCCGCCGCCGCCGGCACCTCGATAGGCGTCGACCTGCGCGGCGCCATCGGCGGCCAGACGGTGCGCCTCGGTGATGCCGTGGTCGGCGGCGCCAGTTCGAGCATAGCCGGGGTCAACACCGGCGTGTTCCTCAACAGCGCCACCAACCTCGCTTTCACCTATGGCGACGGCGAATCGGCGACCGACCAGCTTTCGACCATCGGCGCCAATGTAGGCATCGACGCCTCCAGTGCGCCGGTTGCTGGCACCTACAACTTCCAGGACGTGAACTTCCAGTCGACCCCGGGCTTGGGCTTCGGTGTCGGCAAGGTCTATTTCGTCGGCGCTTCCGCGACCGGCGACGGCAGCGGCCGCGACCAGAACAATCTGGCGACGCTGACCACCGCCGAAGCGGCAGCAGTCTCGACGGACATTCTCGTCCTCGTCAACGATGGCGGCGTCATCACCGCGGCAGGCAGCAATGGCAACGATACGCTGGCGCTCGCCATCGGCGAGCAGGTGCGCGGCTTCGGCAACGGCAACATCAACCTGGCGCTGACGGTGCCCTCCACCATCCAGCTCGCCAGCAACAACATCTCGATCATCGACCAGACGCCCAACGGCGCCGCGACGCTGACCACGAGTGCCGGCAACAATGTCATCACGCTCGGCGCCGGCGGCAACATCATCGACGGCTTCATCCTGAATGGCAGCCCGGCGGGTGCCGCGCGCGGCATCAAGGACAATGGCGCTGGCGCTGCGAATACCGTCATCAGCAACATGACTATCAGCAATTTTGCCACGCAGGGTATCGAGATCACGCCGTCAAACAGCACGACGATCAACAACGTTACCTTCTCCGGCAACGCCAGCGATGTGTGGCTGAACGCGTCCAACACCACCATCACCAACGTCACCAGCACCGGCGCCACCGGCATTGCCTTCAGGCTCGACAACACCGTCGGCACGACGACGCTGACCAACGTCAACATCACCACCGCGGCGACCGGAACCGGCATCGCCTTCGGCGGCGCGTCGGGTCCGCAAGGCACGATCAGCGGCACCAATGTCCAAATATCGGGCGGCAGCGGCCTTTCGGTGACCGGCGGCAACGCGGTGATCAGCTTCGACGGCGCCAGCTCCATCATCAGCACGTCGGGCGCGGCGGCGACGATCTCGACCCGCGCTGGCGGCAGCTTCACCTTCGCCGGCTCGGTGATCGCCAACGGCGCTGCGAGCGGCATCAGCATTTCCGGCGCGACGGCGGCCAATACGGTGAGCTTCACCGGTACGGTCGATCTCGGCACCACGACGCCGATGACCGGCACCGCAGTCGCAATCAACAACGGCGCCACGGCCTCGACCGTCAGCTTCGCAAACCTCGATATCGTCACCAACGGCACCACCGGATTCAGCGCCATCAATGGCGGCACGGTCAATGTGACGACCGGCACGGTGAGCTCCACTTCCGCGCAGGCGGTCAACCTCAACGGCATCGCCACCACCACCGGCATCAATTTCACCTCGACCAATTCGACCGGCGGCACCAACAACGTGTCGCTGACCAATGTCGCCGGCGCCGGCACTGTCAGCCTCGGCTCCGGTGCGCTCGGCGGCGCGACCGGCGCCGCCTTCCTGGTCACCGGCGGTTCGGCCAACATCAGCTATGCCGGCTCGGTCACCAAGACCACGGCCGGAAACGTCGTCAGCATCTCCACCCGCACCGCCGGCACCATGACGCTGTCGGGAACTCTCAGCGCCACCGGCGGCGTGGCCAACGGCATCCTCGTCAACGCCAACACCGGCGGCACGATCAACTTCTCCGGAGCCACCAAGACACTGACCACGGGCGCCAGCAACGCCGTCGATTTGACGGCGAATGCCGGCACGGCGATCAACTTCACCGGCGGCGGCCTGGCCATTACCACCACCTCCGGGACCGGCTTCAACGCCACGAGCAACGGCACTGGCACCGTGACCGTTATCGGCTCGGGCAACACGATTTCGACCGGCAGCGGCGTCGCGGTCAACCTTGACAGCGTTGCCATCGCGGCGGGCGGCGTGACCTTCGCTTCCACAAACAAGGGCGCCGGCGGCACCAGCGCGGTCATCCTCGATACCGTCACCGGTCCCGGAGCGATCGATCTCGGCACCGGCGCGCTGGTGGGCGGAACAAGCGCCGTGATCCGTATCGGCGATGGCCTAGGCACCGCCAACAGCGGCGGCACGGCGGCCTTCACCTATGCCGGCGCGATCACCAGCGGCAGCACCGGCCAGGCAGTCAACATCCAGGATCGCGCCCTGACCGCCGGCAACATCACCCTGTCGGGCAACATCACGCATAATGCGGCGGGCCAGATCGGCATCCTGCTGGACGACAATGTCGCCGGCATCATCACCTTCTCCGGCGCGTTGAAGTCGATCACCTCGGCCACGGCGGCTGGCGTCAGCCTGAGCGACAATACCGGTGCGACGATCAACTTCACCAATGGCGGGCTGGTCATCGCCACCACCAGCGGCGCCGGTTTCAATGCCACCGGCGGCGGCACGGTGACGGTGCAGGGCACCGGCAACACCATCGCGTCCGGCACGGGCACGGCGCTTAATGTCGCCAACACGACGATCGGCGCCGGCGACGTGACGTTCAGGAGCATTGCGTCCAATGGTGCAGCCAACGGCATCGTGCTCAACAACACCGGCACCAGCGGCAATCTGGTGGTGACCGGCACCGGCGCGACGGGGGGCAGCGGCGGCACGATCCAGAACTCGACCGGCGATGGCGTCAGCCTGACCGACACTCAGGATGTCAGCTTGAGCAACATGATCATCAGCGACAATGCGGGCAACGGCATAAAGGGCCTGCGCGTCAACGGTGTGGTGCTCAACGGTCTGACCCTGAACAGCAATGCCGATGCCAACACCGAGTCCGGAATCCTGTTCAACGAACTTACCGGCAACGCCTCGCACGTCACCGCGTTCACCAACCTTACTGTCTCGAACTCTTTCACCCACAATGTGCAAGTCATCAATTCCGGCGGCACGTTGACGAACCTTGTGGTGAGCGGCGGTACGTTCTCTAACAACGGCGCCTCAAACAATGCCGGCAGCGACTTCATCTTCGAGGCGGACGGCGCCGGTGTCGCCGGCGCGCCGACGATGACGCTGACCGTCGACGGCGCAACCTTCACCGGCAACAACGCCTATCCCGGACCGGGAGTCATCCCTGGAACCGGTCTGTTCGTCATTGCCAATGACGGCACCGTCAACGCTCACATCGGCGAGACCACGGGAAATCTATTCAACAATCTGAACAACGGCATCAACCTCACCCAGAGCAGCAATTCCGGCGCCGGCACGGGCGGCAATCTGAATTTCACCGTCCGGAACAACACCGTCACCAACAGCGACTCGACGGCCATCAACGTGTTCAGCAGCGGCGACCTCGCACGGACGCTTGACGGCACAATCGCCAACAACGTCATCGGTACGCAAGGCGTAGCAACCTCGGGATCGCGAACCGGCAACGGCATCAGGGTTGGGCATGAAAGCCTCGGCGTCGCCAAGGTGCTGATCGACAACAACATTATCCAGAGCATCGGCGTCAACGGCATAAGCGGTGGCGACAGCGTCTCGATCACGCAGCTCGTGCAGCCGGGCACCGTGCACGCGACGGTCACCAACAACACCATTCGCGACAATGCCGACAGCCGCGGCATCACGGTCACCGCCACATTTGCCGGCGCTATCATCAATGCCGACGTTCATGCCAACACCATCACCAACGTCAACAACGCCAATGCCATCCGCTTCCTCGCGGACGGCCTCGGCGGCGCCGACGGCACGATCAACGTACCGCAGGCGAGCGAGGCCGGTATCGAAACCGTCAATGGCGGGGCAACGGCACTGACGGACACCCGGACGTTCTTCAACCAGCCGCTGCCACTGCTGCCTGCCGCGACACCTTAGTCAGCAACCTTGGATTTCGTCCTAGGAAATATATTTTATGAATTTGATATCGACTTGTTGTCTTACTTAGGCATAATACAAGAATTCAGACAGTAAGCCGCCAACGGAGGGAACGGGGATGAGTGAGCCTTATTTAGGTGAAGTCAAGATCATTTCCTGGAACTATGCACCGCGCGGCTGGGCATTTTGTAACGGCCAGTTGTTGCCGCTTAACCAGAACCAGCCATTGTTCTCACTTCTTGGCACCAGGTACGGCGGCAACGGCCAGACAAATTTTGCCCTTCCGGATATGAGGGGACGTGCGCCGGTTCATACGGGCGGCCCTATTGGTGCAATTGTCGGCGGCCAGGGCGGCGAAGAGTTTCACACGCTCACGCTCGGCGAAATGCCGACACACAACCATTTCGTCAACGCATCGAACACTGCCGGCAACGTCAACAATCCATCCGGCGCGCTGTTGGGGGCGAACGCCAGCCCGATCTATCAGCCGCCTGGCAGCGCGGTGGCTATGGCGAAGGAAAACATCACTTTCGTCGGTGGCGGCCAGCCGCATGAGAACAGATCGCCCTATCTCGTCTTGAATTTCATCATTGCCCTGCAAGGCATATTCCCGTCGCGAAATTAAGAGGACGCTTCGATGAGCCAACCTTTTGTCGGCGAGATCAGGATGTTCGGTGGCAATTTCCCTCCGAATGGCTGGGCGTTCTGCCAAGGCCAGTTGATGCCGATCTCCGAGAACGAAACCTTGTTCAATCTGATCGGTACGACCTATGGCGGCGACGGGGAGGAAACATTCGCCCTGCCCAACCTCGCATCCCGCATCCCCGTCCATGCTGGCAAGGGCCCGCTGGTCAGCCAGACCTATATCATCGGAGAACTGGGCGGGGTCGAATCCGTCACTGTTTCAACCCAACAAATGCCGAACCATTCCCATACCTGGACCGGTTCGTCGAATATCGCCAAGAATCCGGGTCCGTCCGGCGGTGTCCTGGCGACATCGAGCCTGCTGACGCCCTATGTGGGTATCGCACCTGATGGCAACATGGCCGCCGGAGCCATTTCGCCGGCCGGCGGCAGCCAGCCTCACGACAATATGGTGCCGTTCCTCGCCGTCAGTTTCATCATCTCGCTATTTGGCATCTTCCCCCAGCAAAGCTAGAGACTTGCCATGACCAATCCGTTCGTCGCCGAAATTCGAATTTTTGCCGGAGATTTCGCCCCGACGGGGTGGGCGACCTGCGATGGCCAGCTCCTGCCAATCTCGCAGAATACGGCGCTGTTTTCGCTGCTGGGCACAGTTTACGGCGGCGACGGCAAGTCGACCTTCGCGTTGCCGAATATGGCTGGCTCCGCGCCCATGGGGCAAGGACAGGGCAATGGCTTGTCGGAGCGGTTTCTCGGCGAGACGGGTGGCGAAACGTCCATCACCCTTCTGCAAACGGAAATGCCGCAACATAATCATTTTGTCGCGATATCCACCGAGAGTGGCGCCCAGGGAACTCTTACCGATGCGGTTGTTCTGGGGAAGTCGGGGGGCGGAACGCTGTATCAGAACAACACTTCGCAAAATCTGGTCCAGATGGACCCCCAGGCACTGAGCATGACGGGCAGTACGTTGCCTCACAACAACCTGCCTCCCTATCTGGCGATGACGTTCATCATTGCCATGCAAGGCGTTTATCCGGCGCGTCCGTAAGCGCCACTCCATGATCCAGCTTCCGATTGTGGACAACGGGCCTGTTATATTTTGCTGGGTGCGCGCGGCGCGGATTGATCTGACGTTCCGCCCGATGGCGGACGCCGATCTGCCGTTCATGTCGGCGCTCTACGCCTCGACCCGCGCCGAAGAACTTGCCGTCACGCCGTGGAGCGACGCGCAGAAAACGGCGTTCCTCGACATGCAGTTTCAAGCGCAGCACGCGCATTACCAGAAATACTATCCCAACGCCGACTGGCTGGTGATCGAGCAGGCAAGGCAAGATATCGGTCGCCTGTATATCGAGCGCTCGGCGAGCGAGCATTGCATCATAGATATCGCCTTCCTGCCGGCGCATCGCGGCAAGGGGTCTGGCGGTGCGTTGCTCGCCGATCTCATCGATGAGGCCGCCGCCGTCGGCAAGTTGGTCTCGATCCATGTCGAGAAGAACAATCCAGCGCGGCGGCTCTACAAACGCCTCGGCTTCACCGTTGCCGAGGACAAGGGCGTCTACGACCTGATGATCCGTTCGCCGTAAGGGCCGTGCCGGTCGTCACGTGCCGCGATACCAGGAGACGATGGTGAAACGTTCGTTGCGCGTGACCGGGGTGACTTCATGCGTCGTTTCCGAACGAAAGGCGACGAGAGAGCCCGGCAACGCGGGCATGGCAACGCGCAGGCCCGGGCCGCTGTAAGGCCCATGCAGGACCAGCGAGCCGCCTGCATAGCTTTTTGGCGAAGGGTTGTCCGATTGACGGTTGAGAAAGATCACCGCCGAGATCTTTCGGAACCGCGACTCGTCGTGAATGAGCGGCGTGTTGCCATCCTGGTGCGGCACAAAGAAATCGCCTTGCCGATAGTGAAGGAACTGAGGTTTCTCGACCTGGCCGAGCAGCAGCCCGAAATGCCGCTCCAGAGCCGCCTTCTGCTGCGCCAACAGGGCACTCACTCGCTCTTCAGTGGCCTCCGAAACATCGGCGCGCACGGTCTTTCGGATCTCCGGCCATGCCATCTTCTGGTCGGCACGCCCCAGCAGGCCGGCCGGACGGCCCACGGCCGCCCGAATTTCCGCGCACAGTGCGCTACACGCCGCTCCGTCAAATACGTCCGCAATCTCGATATAGTCGATCATATGTCGAGCCGCCGCGCTGCCAAATCGCCCTGATGGCCGGAGCGTCCCCGTGGCCGATCCGGTCGAAAAAAATCAGTTGAATACCGCCTCGTAAAGCCGCCCTGCCTCATCGGCAGCGATCGGCACGATGAAGATCTCATGGGCGCCGCTTTTGCCGTTGAACCGATAGATAGCCTGCGGCAGCGCCGCGTCGCGCGGCCCCCTGAACAGCAGCGTGAAGCCACCGCCGTCGCGCGGGCTGTTGGCAATGGGCTGCACCGCGCTCAGTTCCATCGTGAGCGTCTGACCGCCGGCTTCGACGGAAAAGCTCTGCCCCTGCTCGAAATCCGAAAGCGATGCCATGCGCCTGCCCTGGTTCGTCTGTCTTTCAGACGGCTCTCTTGAGATGTCTATCCCGTCAGCCAATCTCGCCTCTTCATGGCGTGCTGTCTATAGAGCTCGATACCCGAAGTACAAAAGAGCACGATCAAACAAACAGATAGATTTATCTTGGCCACGTAGGGTGAAGCAGCCGTCAACGCGTTGCGCACCGGCAGCCACTGGCCTAAACCGGAATGGTATAAGAGGAGAACACTAGGGATGACTGACGCGAAAACAGACACGGCCCCGGCCGGAAGCACCGCGACCAACGCGCTGCCGCTGTTCTACAAAAAACCCGAGGCGCTCAATCCGCTGCGGCACGGCTCACTCGGCCTTACGGCGCGGGCCGATTTCTCCTTTGCCCGCACCGCGCACGCCATCCCCGTCGTCGCATCGGAAATGCCCGCGGCGATGCGCTCCTATCCGATCGTTTTCATTGGCGACGCCAAGGCGCCTGTCATCATCACCGGTCTGCGCCAGGACCAGAACCTGTTCGTAGGCGCCGACGGCAAATGGGCGGAGCCGCATTACATTCCCGCCTATGTCCGCCGTTACCCCTTCATCCTCGCCGATGAATCGAAAACGACCGGCCGCCTGACGTTGTGCATCGACCGTGCCAGCGAACGCGTCGTCGAGCAGATGCCTTCGTCCAAGGACAGCGACGAGATCGCGCCCTTCTTCGACGGCAACGAGCCGGCCGAGGCCTCGAAGCAGGCGCTCGCCTTCTGCAGCCAGTTCCAGACCGACTTCAATGCGACTCGCGCCATGATCGACAAGATCGACACGCACGGCCTGTTCGCGCCGCGGCAGAGCAAGGTGACGCTGGAGGGCGGCGAGACCCTCAACCTCACCGACTTTCAGGTGATCGACGAGCCGGCCTTCAACAAATTGAGCGACGAGGCGTTTCTCGATCTCAGGAAATCCGGCGCGCTTGCGCTGCTCTATTGCCATCTCGCCTCGAGCAACAGCTGGACCTCGCTGGTCTTCCAGGCGTCATTGCGGCGAGTTGGCTGAGGCGGCCCGCGACGAAAAGCTTCGGCAAGGCGCGGGTTGTTTAAATCAACGGTTCGCGCCTTCGTACGACGATCAATCCGCCGCTCGAATCATGCTGTTGTCGTGCAGATCGCTTGCCATGACGGGCTGGCGAACTCCCAATGCTCGACGTGCAGCTCTCGCCGAAATGCGCCGAGGCGGCATCACCCCCCGGTTCGCGGACCTGTCAATAAAGTCGAGCACGACAGCCTTGCTGCCCTCCTCGATCGTTGAATAGCCGGTCGCGGCCATCGAGCACGGTCCGAACGCAAAAAGCCCGCGTGAAGCGGGCTTTTTTTGTTGGTTGCGGGGACAGGATTTGAACCTGTGAC
>NZ_JAMYVB010000030.1:0-45815 GCF_040323635.1 Mesorhizobium sp. M0037
AACCAGCGCCGGAAACCACCTCGCATTGCCCTTGCCGTCTCTCTCCACGCCCAAAGCCTATAACGCAACGGGCCCCTTGAGGGGGGAGATGTCGCCAAAGGCGACAGAGGGGGTCGCGGCGCGTGGAGCGCTGGCGCCTTTCGCAACGACAAACGAGGTCGGCGCTTGATGGGAGACGACCCTTCTGGCCTGCCGGCCATCTCCCCCTCAAGGGGGAGATCAGCAGTTCGATCCCTTCGGCAATCGCCAATAAAAAGAAGAGCCGGCAACCGCCAAGCCCTTTCTTCATCCTAAGCCAGACTTCATTCGCCGGCTAAATATGGCGCAACCCCAACCCTCTACCGCTCATCCTTCAACCGCCGGCATAGCTCGTCGAGCTGCTCCAGACTGCGGTAGTCCACGCGGATCGCGCCGCCCCTGCCCTTGTGCTCGATGGTGACGATCATGCCGATCGTGTTGGTCATCAGCCTTTCCAGCGCCAGCGTGTCGGCATCCTTGCCCGATACGCCGTGTGATGGTTTTGCCTTGGGCGGCGTGCCGCCCGCCGGCATCTGCGCCAGCGCTTCCGCCTGGCGCACCGAAAGCCCCTCCTCGACAATCTGCTTGGCGAGCCCAGCTGGATCCTGCGCCGTGACCAGCGTGCGGGCGTGACCGGCTGACAGCGCGCCGTCGACCAGCATGTCTTGGATGACGTCGGGCAGCTTCAGCAGCCGCAGCGTGTTGGCGACGTGGCTGCGGCTCTTGCCGATGACATTGCCGAGATCGGCCTGGGTGTAGCCGTGATCGTCGATCAACTGCTGGTAGCCGAGCGCCTCCTCGACCGGATTGAGGTCGGTGCGCTGGACGTTCTCGATGATCGCCAGTTCGAGCGCCGTGCGGTCGTTGACGTCGCGGACGATGATCGGAATCTCGGTCAGCCCGGCGCGCTGCGCGGCGCGCCAGCGTCGCTCGCCGGCGATGATCTCATAGCGCCCGGCCTGCGTCGGCGAAGGCCGCGCCACCACCGGCTGCACCACGCCATGTTCGCGGATCGACTGGGCGAGATCGGTCAGGTCGGCGTCGCCAAAGTGCCGGCGCGGGTTTTTCGGGTTCGGGCTCAGGAACTCTATCGGCACCTTGCCGTCCGCATTCAAGCCCGGCTTTTCGGCTGCCACCGGGCGGTCGATCTCGCCGATCAGCGCCGCCAGTCCACGCCCCAGTCTCTTTCTCGAAAGGTCTTCGCTCATCTCAATTCCAGATTCTTGATCGTTTCGGTGCCGGATCGCTTTGTTTATCGACCCTATGCGGCGCGCAATTTACGCTCGCGGCGGATCACTTCGGACGCCAGCTGCAGATAGGCCTGGCTGCCTGAGCACTTGAGATCGTAGAGGATTGCCGGCTTGCCGTAGGACGGCGCCTCGGACACCCGCACATTCCTAGGAATGATCGTCTCGTAGACCTTGTCGCCCATGTGTGCCCGCACGTCCTGCACCACCTGGTTGGCGAGGTTGTTGCGGCCGTCATACATGGTCAGCACGATGCCCTGGATGATCAGGTCCGGATTGATCGAACGGCGCACCTGCTCCACCGTTTCCAGGAGTTGGCTTAGCCCTTCCAGCGCGAAGAACTCGCACTGCAGCGGCACAAGAACAGAATCGGCTGCCGCCATTGAATTCAACGTCAAAAGGTTGAGCGAGGGCGGGCAGTCGATCAGCACATAGCCGAACGGCGCACCGCGCTCGGTGGCGGCGCGCAGCGCGTTGCGCAGCTTAAGCACGCGATCCGGCGCCGAGGCGATTTCCATCTCGATGCCGAGCAGATCGAGCGTCGACGGCACGATCGACAGGCCGGGCACCGCCGTCGGAATGGCCGCCTCTTCCAGGCCCAGTTCGCCGGTCAACACGTCATAGGAGGAGACGGTGCGATCCTTGCGGTCGATACCGAGACCCGTCGAGGCATTGCCTTGCGGGTCGAGATCGACGATCAGCACCTTTTCGCCGATCGCGGCCAGCGCCGTGGCCAGATTGATGGCGGTGGTGGTCTTGCCGACGCCGCCCTTCTGGTTGGCGACGGTGATGATGCGAGGTCCGGTTTTCATGGGTCTGTGCCAGGTATTCATGTGGGCCAGGTATTCATTGCGTCGCCAAGGTTGCGAAGGAGAGCTTACGCCGTCCGCAGATCGGTCACTTCGAGGATGACGCCATGGGCGTCGGTCATGCTAGGATGTTCTACCAGATCGAAAGCCCAGCGGTGAGTGCTTTCTTCCACCTCGGAGCGGTAATCCCGGCCTTTGTGGAAAAGCGCACGTGACCCCTTGGTCAGCCATGGCGCCGACAGGTCAAGCAGCGCCGGCAGCGCGGCCAGCGCCCGCGCCGTGATGATTTCCGGTGCGGAAACAAGCGCATAGCTGTCGTCGATGCGCCGGGCGACGACCCGTGCCGGCAAACCGAACTGGCCAATGACCGCCTGCAAAAACGATGCTTTCTTGCGGTTGCTCTCGACCAGATCAATCGACGCGCCTTCGCGTTCGACCAGCAGGAAGGCCAGCACCAGGCCCGGAAAACCGCCGCCCGAGCCGAGATCGGCCCAGCGTTTGGCCTGCGGTGCGATTCGCGCCAGTTGCGCGCTATCCAGAATGTGGCGGCCCCAGACGTCGTCCAGCGTCGACGGCGCGGCCAGATTGATGCTTCGGTTCCATTTCAGGAACAGCTGTTCGAACGCCACCAGGCGATCGAATGTTTCACGTGAAACCGGTCCCGCAGCCTCTTGCAGGCTCGCCCATGAGGCAGAGCTCACGCAACGGCCCTTTGGGCGGCCGACTCGGCGTTGCGGACGTGCGCGACGATGATGGCCAGCGCCGCCGGCGTCATGCCTTCCATACGCTGCGCGGCAGCGATCGAACGCGGCTGACGCGTTAGCATCTTCTGCTTCAGCTCATTGGACAGGCCGGGAACATCGGCGAAATCCACCGACGCCGGGATCAACCGGCTTTCCTCGCGGCGGATCTGTCCGACATCCGCCTGCTGGCGATCAAGGTAAACCGAATATTTCGCTTCCGTTTCGAGCCGCTCGGCGGTTTTGACGTCGATTGCGCCAAAGGCCGGCGCAACACGGGCCAGCCAGGCGATATCGACGCCGGGATGAGCGAGCAATTCATAAGCGGAGCGGCGCACGCCGTCCCTGTTGATCTCCAGCCCATGCCGCGCCGCTTCGTTGGGCGTCATCGTCGTCGCAACTGCGAGTTCGCGCGCCCTATCAAGATCCTGTGTGACTTGATTGAACCGCTGCGTCCGCTCCGGCGACACGATACCAAGCCGATTTGCCAGAGGCGTAAGCCTTTCATCGGCATTGTCGGCGCGCAGCGATAGGCGAAACTCCGCCCGCGAAGTGAACATGCGGTAGGGCTCGGCAATGCCGCGGCTGGTGAGGTCGTCGACCATCACACCGATATAGGCTTCGGTGCGGCTGAGCACGATTTGGTCGTCGGCCGCCGCCTTGCGCGCGGCGTTGAGCCCGGCGAGCAGGCCCTGGGCTCCGGCTTCTTCATAACCGGTGGTGCCGTTGATCTGACCGGCTAGGAAAAGCCCCGCAATACGTTTGGCCTCAAGCGTCGGCTCCAACTCGCGCGGATCGACATGGTCGTATTCGATGGCGTAGCCGGGCTGCAGCATGGTCGCCCGCTCTAGCCCGGGTATAGTTTTGAGAATGTCGAGTTGCACATCCTCGGGCAGGGAGGTCGAAATGCCATTGGGGTAGACCGTGTCGTCGTCCAGCCCTTCCGGCTCGAGGAAAATCTGGTGGCCTTCGCGATCGCCGAACTTGACGATCTTGTCTTCGATCGACGGGCAATAGCGTGGTCCGACCCCCTCTATCGAGCCGGAATACATGGCGGAGCGGCCGAGATTGGCGCGGATCAGCTCGTGCGTCGCCGGTGTCGTACGCGTGATGCCGCAATGGATTTGCGGATTCTTGATTGTGTCGGTGAGCAGCGAGAACGGCACTGGATGTTCGTCAGCCGCCTGGCTTTCCAGCGACGCCCAGTCGATGGTGCGGCCATCGAGCCGCGGCGGCGTGCCGGTCTTCAGCCGTCCAAGCGCGAAACCGGCGCGGCTCATCGTCGCCGACAGGCCAAGGCTCGCCTGCTCGTTCATCCGCCCGGCGACAATCTTCCTGTCGCCAATGTGGATGAGGCCGCGAAGAAAAGTGCCGGTGGTCAGGACGACTGCACCGCACGCCAACCGGCGCCCGTCGGCCAGGAGCACAGCGGCGATCCGTCCTTCTTCGATCTCGAAATCCAAGACTTCGCCTTCGACGACGTCGAGACCGTTCTGCTGCCGAATCGCTTCCTGCATGGCCAGCCGGTAAAGCTTGCGGTCGGCCTGCGTGCGCGGCCCGCGCACGGCAGGGCCTTTGCGGCGATTAAGCAGGCGGAATTGGATGCCGGCAGCATCGGCGATGCGGCCCATCAGCCCGCCCATGGCGTCGATCTCACGCACCAGATGGCCCTTCCCGAGGCCGCCGATCGCCGGATTGCAGGACATGACACCGATCGTGTCGAAGCGCAGCGTGATCAGCGCAGTCCTGGCACCGGCGCGCGCGGCAGCGCTCGCAGCCTCGCACCCGGCATGGCCACCGCCCACCACAACCACATCATAGTGATCGATCATTGTCCCTTCCAGATTCAGAGATTTCCCGACACATGTCCCCACGAGAGGACGCTGTCAAGGATTGCAGGTTGATTCGTTCACGGGGAACGGAGTACTGAAAGCCGCAGAGGTGTTTCACGTGAGTCAGGGAAGCGGCGACAATTACCTCGGCTGGCGCTGCCCCTCATCTGCCTGCCGGCATCTTCTCCCGGTGAACAAGGAGGAGCTCAAGCGCTGGCGCGCTTCGGTGGTTGGCGAATCCCGGATAACAGTATCTTTCTCCCCGTCACTGCACGTGAGAAATGCCCGGGAGGACAATGAGGGGCGGGGCCGGCCTTCGGCACTTGCCGTTTTTGCCAAACTCCTCATTTCACGTGAAACACGCACTAGGGCGGCCCCCTGTGTTTCACGTGAGTCACTCACACAGCGCGCCCCCCTGTTTCACGTGAGTCACTTTCCAATGCAAAACTGCGAAAAGATTACGTCCAGCAGGTCCTCGACATCCACCGCGCCGACAATCCGGCCGAGCCGGTCCGCCGCAAGACGCAACTCCTCCGCCCGCAGCTCCTGGCCGCGCTCTTGCCCCGACAAAGCCGAGATCAGAAAGCGCCTGGTCTCATTGAGCAGCTCCACATGCCGCAACCGAGACGGCAGGATGTCACCGGCATCGCCGATAGCAGCCGCGGCGCGCCTGCCGATCTCGGCCAGGAGTTCAGCCAACCCAGTGCCGTCCACCGTCGAGATCAACGCATCATACGCCTCCAATCGCGGCGAACCTTTCAAGAGATCGACCTTGGTGCCGATTCTCAAAACCGGGGCCTCGACAGGCATGTTGCCGATCGCACTCGGGTCCGCCAGATCTTCCAGCAACAGCACCAGGTCAGCCGTGTGCGCCTTGGCCCGCGCCTTTTCGATACCGATCGCTTCGATCTTGCCGGGCACCTCGCGCAGGCCCGCGGTGTCGGTTACCCTGACCCGCACTCCGTGGACATCCAGCACCACTTCGAGCAAGTCCCGCGTCGTGCCGGGCTCGTCGGTAACAATCGCCGCCTCACGCCTGGCCAGCGCGTTGAACAGGCTGGATTTGCCGGCGTTCGGTGCACCGAGGATGACAACCTCAAACCCGTCACGGATGATCTCGGCGGCATGGAAGCCATCGACATGCCGGCCGATCTCGCCCACCATTGCGCGCACATCGGACCAGACCGTGTCCGAAACCGAACCGGGCACGTCGTCTTCGTCGGCGAAGTCGATTTCCGCCTCGATCATCGCCCGTGCATGGATCAGCCGACGGCGCCAGCCAAGATAGAGTTCGCTTTGCACTCCTTCGGCATTCTGCACGGCAAAGCGCCGCTGCGCTTCGGTTTCGGCGTTGACCAGATCGGCCAACGCCTCCGTCTCGACCAGATCCAGCTTGCCGTTGAGAAGAGCCCGGCGCGTAAATTCACCAGGTTCCGCATGACGCACGCCGTCAAACCCGGCAATGATCCCCAGCATCTTGCCGGCCACGGCGCGGCCGCCATGGACGTGGAACTCGGCGACATCCTCGCCGGTAAAACTGTTCGGCCCAGGAAAAAACAGCACCATGCCGTTGTCGATAAGCGACCCGTCCACCGTCCGGAGCTTGCGCAGGGTCGCGCACCGGTCCTTGACCGTGCCACCAGCCACCGTTTCGACGACGAATCGAGTCCTCGGTCCGGAAATGCGGATGACAGCGATGCCGGCGGGCAGGCGCCCGCTGGAAAGCGCAACGATCGAATCGCCCGAAATCATTTGCCCGTTCTCACCAGTCGCCTAGGTGTCAACAATCCCACAGTGTCGCGGCCGTCATGAACCGGCTGTCCGTCAATATCAAGGTCGATCGCGAGAGCGACCGGATTACCAAATCTGTATAGCCGCCTTGTCATCCATGTGCGAGCAGGCGGGTCCTAATCCCGACGCCAAGCAGTTCTGGGAGGGCCAGCAAGCCCTACGGCTGGCCGGCATCGTGAACGCCTGTTCCTGGCCCGGAACCGTGAAGCTGGAGCCCATCTCCCCATGGGGAAAGCCTCGTTCCGGTTGCGAATCGGAAATCCCGACCCGCGTCACGCCGATCGTCGCCCGATTGGAACGTATGCGAATCGACTTAACATTGGCCAGTGGCATCCGGCCGCCGACCGGCAGACCGGGGCTATGCACCGCTATCATGCCGGTGGCGATGGATCCGTAGGAACCGAGCCGCTGCTGCGACGCCGGTAGCGCAACCCGTGTTTCCGTCCAACGCCGAACGAAGCGGCTTCACATCAATGGATGGCGGCCGCGGCCCGAACAGCAAATCCTTGGCTGCGACCACCGCTCCGACCGTGATCAGGATGCAAGCAACAGCCACCGACCAGTGAAACACACCAAAGCCTGCCAGCAAAAGCACGATGACCGAGAAGAGGGGCGCGGCATAGGAGAGGGCGCCGAGGATCATGATGTCCCCGTGCTTGCAGCCATAGTCCCAGGCGTAAAAGCCGGCGCCTAGCGGTATTACGCCCAAGATGACGATGGCGCTCCACTCCGTCGCCGTCTGTGGCCAGACGGTGGTCTCAAGCGTGAGGTGCAGCACCAAGGCGACCGCAGCCGTGATGAAGCAGTAACCGACGACCACATCGGTCGGCACCTTGCCAAAGCGGCGCGATAAAACCGAATAGCCGGCCCAGATGAAAGCGCAGAACAGCGCGATGACATGCCCCTTCATCACACCATTGGCCAGTCCGATCGTGCCGCCCTTGGTGATCACCACAATGGCGCCGGCAAGGCCGAGCATGACGCCGGCAATGTGATGGGCCCTCAGCTTTTCTCCAGGCAGGAAGGCGGCAAAGACGACGATCAGCAACGGCCAGAGATAGGCGATCAGGCTGACCTCGACCGGCGGCGCCGACTGGATGGCGAAGAAATAGGCGCAGTGGTAGATGCACAGCCCCGCTGTGCCGAGCGCCCAGACCTGCCACGGCTGGCGCAGCGACTTGATCGCCGCCGGACGGACAAGCCAGCTCGACGCGCCGACCAGCCCGCCAAGCAGAAACGTCATCGCCGCCAGCTGAAAGGGCGGAATCGGTCCCGCCGCCGTCGAAAGCAGCGCCAGGAAGGACCATGTCAGGATGGCCGAGAAGCCGATCAGGGTCGGGATTGTTTTCTCCATGCGGCTTCCGATCTTCGAGACGCGATTACTCGCATGACGACAGCTATGGAAATTGCCGCCCAAGGCCACGCCCTGTCGGAAATGCGACCTGTTTGCCCCCGCAATGAAAAACCCCGTCCCGGTTTCCCGGAACGGGGTTTCATGCATGACCGATGATCCGGTGAAACTGCTTACGTGTTCATTGAATCGAAGAAATCGGCGTTGGTCTTGGTCTGCTTCAGCTTGTCTATCAGGAACTCGATCGCGTCGGTGGTTCCCATCGGCGCCAGGATGCGGCGCAGGACGAAGATCTTCTGCAGATCCTGCTTGGAGACCAGCAGGTCCTCCTTGCGGGTGCCTGACTTCAAGATGTCCATGGCCGGGTAGATGCGCTTGTCGGCGACCTTGCGGTCGAGCTGGATTTCGCAGTTGCCGGTGCCCTTGAACTCTTCGAAGATGACTTCGTCCATGCGGCTGCCGGTGTCGATCAGCGCGGTGGCGATGATCGTCAGCGAGCCGCCTTCCTCGATGTTGCGGGCCGCGCCGAAGAAGCGCTTCGGCCGCTGCAGCGCGTTGGCGTCGACACCGCCGGTCAGCACCTTGCCGGAGGACGGCACAACGGTGTTGTAGGCACGGCCGAGGCGGGTGATCGAATCGAGCAGAATAACGACGTCGCGGCCATGCTCGACCAGGCGCTTGGCCTTTTCGATGACCATTTCGGCGACCTGGACGTGGCGCACCGCCGGTTCGTCAAAGGTCGAGGACACGACCTCGCCCTTCACCGAACGCTGCATGTCGGTCACTTCTTCTGGCCGTTCGTCGATCAGAAGTACGATCAGATAGCATTCCGGATGATTGGCCGTGATCGAGTGGGCGATATTCTGCATCAGCACCGTTTTACCGGTACGCGGCTGCGCGTTGATGAGCGCGCGCTGTCCCTTGCCGATCGGCGCCACCAGGTCGATCACCCGCGACGAGATGTCCTTGCCGGTCGGATTGTCGATCTCCATCTTCAGCCGCTTGGTCGGATAGAGCGGCGTCAGATTGTCGAAATGGATCTTGTGACGAATCTTTTCGGGATCGTCAAAATTGATCGTGTTGACCTTGAGAAGGGCGAAATAGCGCTCGCCCTCTTTTGGGCTGCGGATCGGCCCTTCGACGGTATCGCCGGTCTTCAAGGAGAAGCGGCGGATCTGCGAGGGCGAGATGTAGATATCGTCGGGACCCGGCAGATAATTGGCGTTGGCTGAGCGCAGGAAGCCGAAACCGTCCTGCAACAACTCGACCACACCATCGCCGATGATCTCGACGTCCTGGGCGGCCAGTTTCTTCAGGATGGCAAACATCAGTTCCTGCTTGCGCATGACGCTGGCGTTTTCCACTTCGAGCGATTCGGCATAGGCGATCAGCTCTGGCGGCTTCTTGTTCTTGAACTCTGCGAGTTTCATTTCTTGCATAGACGGACTCTGAATCTGCTTTGGGGAAAATATATCGGCTGGATGCGATAAATGCCGGGCGCGGCCGAAAGCAATCAAGGGCGGCGCATGACGGGAAGGAAGACCCGTCTTTTATCGTCGGTCGGGGGAAAGAGCAAGCTGCGTTTTGTCGACCGAAATGGGCCTAGAACGGCTTGACGACAACCAGGATGACGATGGCGATCAGCAGCAATGTGGGGATCTCATTGACGATTCGCCAGTGCCGCGCCGGTTTTTCATTGCGGTCCTCGGCGAATTTCCTGACAGCACCGGCCAGATAGCCATGCACGCCCGACAGCAACAGCACCAAGCCTATCTTGGCGTGCAGCCAGCCGCCGTGAAAGCCAAACACTTTCCAGGCAAGCCAAAGCCCGAACACCCAGGTGACGATCATCGCCGGATTGATGATGCCGCGCAGCAGACGCCGCTCCATCACCTTGAAGGTCTCCGATTGGACGGACCCCTTCTCTGTGTCGGCGTGGTAGACCAGCAATCGCGGCAGATAGAGCATGCCGGCCATCCAGGAGATGACGGCCAGGATATGGATTGCCTTCGCCCAGGGAAAGAAACCCTCAGGCGCAAAGAAAAACAAAAGTGCGGTGAGAACAACCAGCACTCCGATGCCGATGGTCATCCGCATCATCGCCCCACGAGTGCTGTTGCCGCCCGTATTATCTGATTGAGCCATCAGCGTGTCGCGCTCCGCACCTGCTTCACCATCGCCTCGACATGCGCCACCGGTGTCTCCGGCGTGATGCCATGGCCGAGATTGAAGATCAGCGGTCCGTCTCCCAGCGCCTTGAGGATCGCATCGACGCCGTCCGACAGGGCTTTGCCGCCGGCCACCAGGCGCAAGGGATCGAGATTGCCCTGGACCGCCCCTGAATGCTGCAGTTCGTTCGCAGCCGCCAGGGGCACGGTCCAGTCGATCCCCAGCCCCGTCACCCCGGTCTTCTCACGATAGGTCTCGTAGCGGGCGCCGGCGCCCTTGGGAAAGCCGATGATCGGAACATCGGGATAAACCGCACGAACTTGCCTGACGATCTCCGCCACCGGCTGCACGCAGAACTGCTCGAAAGACGCATCATCAAGCACGCCGGACCAGGAATCAAAGATCTGCACCACGTCGGCACCGGCTTCGATCTGGCGGATCAAATAGGCCGCGGAGTGATCGGCGAGCACTTTCAGGAGATGCTTGAAGGCCATCGGTTCGCGATAGGCAAACAGCCGCGCCGGCGCTTGGTCGGGTGTGCCGTGGCCGGCGATCATGTAGGTCGCCACGGTCCACGGCGCGCCGCAGAAGCCGATCAGCGTGGTCTCGTCAGGCAATCTTGCCCGCAGCCGGCCAACCGTCTCGTAGACCGGTTCGAGATTCACGTGAAACGTTTCGCCGTTGAGAGCCGAAATCTCATCTGCAGTGATTGGCGTCAGCAGCGGCCCGCGGCCCTCCTCAAAGCGGACATCGCGCCCCAGCGCATGCGGCACGACCAGAATGTCCGAGAACAGGATCGAGGCATCGAAGCCAAAGCGCTCGATCGGCTGCAGCGTCACCTCGACGGCCAGATCAGGATTGTAGCAAAGATCGAGGAAGGACCCGGCGCGCTTTCTGGTCTCGCGGTACTCCGGCAGATAGCGCCCGGCCTGGCGCATCATCCAGAGCGGCGGCGGAAATGCTGCCTCGCCTCTCAGCACGTCCAGCACGATGCGGTTCTCGGGCATTGAGCGCTCTCTTCCCCTGCCTTCTCTATAATTAAATAGTTTATTTCTAGAATCTTCTGATTCTAAGAGTCTGTTGGTATCGGTGGTTGTCACCTGTCCCGCTTTGCCCTGGAAAAGACCAGCCAGCATTTTGTCGCGTGCTTCTTCCGCGGGATTGGCAAAGAGTGTGGATGACCAGGATTCCATCACTGGCGTCAATGGTTTGGCGTAGCCGCTGAAAAACCGCCTCTGTGGATGAAGCGCTGGCAAAAACGCCCGTCCCCAGATTTGTCCCCAGCCGCACCGTGGAGCTGACAGCGCATCGAATTGTGGACAACTGGCCTTCTGATACAGTCGCCTCCAGCCGGTCGCCTTTGCGGTCCCTATTTATCCACACAAGCCCACAGCCTGAGGCGCCCCCTGTGAACAAACCCCAGAGCTTCTTTCACCTGCACCTGATCTCCGACGCCACCGGCGAGACGCTGCTGGCGGCCGGCCGCGCCGCCTCGGCGCAATACAAGGATGCGCGCGCCATCGAGCATATCTATCCGCTCATCCGCACCGAAAAGCAGGTGGCGAAAGTCTTCGAGGACATAGAGGAGGAACCGGGCATCATCCTCTACACCGTCGTCGACCAGAAGCTGGCGCGCGGCATTGACGAGCGCTGCGCCACCATGGGGCTGCCCTGTGTTTCGGTGCTGGAGCCGGTCCTCACCGTCTTCCAGTCCTATCTTGGCACGCCGGCCGGCCGCCGCGTCGGCGCCCAGCATGTGCTCGACGCCGATTATTTCCACCGTATCGACGCACTCAATTTCACCATGGAGCATGATGACGGCCAGCTGCCGCTCAATATGGACGACGCGGATGTGGTGCTGATCGGCATTTCCAGGACATCGAAGACGCCGACCAGCATCTATCTCGCCAACCGCGGCATCAAGACCGCCAACATCCCGATCGTGCTCGGCGTGCCGGTGCCCGAAAGCCTGGTCGCTGCCACCAAGCCGCTGATCGTCGGGCTGATCGCCACCGCCGAACGCATCTCGCATGTCCGGCAGAACCGCGTGCTCGGCAACAGCAGCACCTACGAAGCGACCGATTATGTCGACCGTGCCTCGATCGCCGAAGAGCTCGCCTATGCCCGCCAGATCTGCACCCGCCACAATTGGCCGATGATAGACGTCAGCCGCCGCTCGATCGAAGAGACCGCGGCAGCCATTGTTGCCCTGCGGGGGAAGAATAGATGATGGGATGGCAACGCGACCTCCTGCCCCAATCAACCACTATCGACCAGGCCCAGAACCCATGACCGAAAAAATCATCCTCGCCTCCGGCAGCCCGTTCCGCAAAGCAATGCTCATCAATGCCGGGCTCGGCATCGAAGCGGTGCCTGCCGATGTCGACGAGCGTGCGCTCGAGGCGCCGTTGCAGGACAGCGGTGTGTCGCCGGAAGATGTCGCCCTGATACTCGCCGAAGCCAAGGCGACCGAGGTCAGCGAACGCAGATCGGGCGCCTTGGTGCTCGGCTGCGACCAGACTTTGTCACTGGGAGATGAAGTGTTCCACAAGCCGGCCGACATGGAAGGCGCCCGCCGCCATCTGTTGGCGCTGTCAGGCAAGACGCATCAGCTGAACAGCGCCGCCGTGCTCTGCCGCAACGGCAAGGTGCTGTGGCGCCATGTCGGCATCGCCAGCCTTACCATGCGCAAGCTCGATCCGGCCTTCGTCGGCCGGCACCTGGCCCGCGTCGGCGCCAAGGCGTTGTCGAGCGTCGGCGCCTACCAGATCGAGGGCGAAGGCATCCAGCTGTTCGAAAAGATCGAAGGCGATTATTTCACCATTGTCGGCCTGCCGCTGTTACCGGTGCTGGCGGAATTGCGTGCGCTCGGAGCCATCGATGGTTGAGAAAAAAGCTTTCGTCACCGGCCATCCGATCGCGCATTCGCGCTCGCCGAAGATCCACGGCTATTGGCTGAACACATACGGCATCGACGGCAGCTATTATGCGATCGATGTCGCGCCGGCCGATTTTCCCGAGTTCCTCTCGTCGCTCGAGGCCAATGGCTATCAGGGCGGCAACGTCACCATTCCACACAAGGAAGTCGCCTTCGCCCGGGTCGAGCGCCGCGACGAGGCGGCGGAGATGATCGGCGCGGTCAACATGCTGTGGCTGGACGACGGCGTGCTGTGGGGCGGCAATTCGGACTGGATCGGCTTTGCCGGCAATCTCGACGAGCATGCCCCGGGCTGGGAGAGAAGCGCTCCGGCCGTGGTGCTCGGCGCCGGTGGCGCCTCGCGCGCGGTCATCCACGCGCTTAAAGTGCGCGGCATTAAAGATATCCGCATCGTCAACCGCACATTGGCGCGGGCGCAAGAACTCGCCGACCGCTTCGGGGCCGGCGTCTCGGCGCATGGCGCGGTCGGCGACTTGCTTGGCGATGCCGGCTTGCTGATCAACACGACGGCACTTGGCATGCATGGCGATGCGACGCTGGCCGCCGATCCGGCCGGCCTGCCAGCTCACGCCATTGTCGCAGACATCGTCTATGTGCCGCTGGAAACACCGCTGCTTGCCGCTGCCCGCGCGAGAAATTTGAAGACGGTCGACGGGCTCGGCATGCTGTTGCACCAGGCTGTGCCCGGTTTCGAACGCTGGTTCGGCAAGATGCCGCAGGTCACGCCTGAGTTGCGACAGATGATCGTCGCCGACATCCTCGCCAAATGATGGGTCGCAAATGATGGGCGCCAAATGATGACCGTGCTCGGCCTCACCGGATCGATCGGCATGGGCAAGTCGACGACGGCGAAAATGTTCGTCGACGCCGGCGTGCCGGTGCATGACTCCGACGAGACCGTGCATCGCCTCTATGCCGGCAAGGCAGCACCTCTCGTCGAGGCGGCCTTTCCCGGCACCGTGATTGCCGGTTCGGTCGACCGCACCGAGTTGGCGCGCCGCGTGCTCGGCAACGCTGCTGCGCTGAAGACATTGGAGGCGATCGTCCATCCGCTGGTGCGGGCCGATGCCGATGCCTTTCTGGCAAGGCACCGCGCCGCCGGCGCGCCGCTCGTCGTGCTCGACATTCCGCTGCTGTTCGAAACCGGCGGCCGCAACCGTGTCGACAAGGTCGTCGTCGTCACCGCGCCGGCCGATATCCAGCGCGCCCGCGTGCTGGCGCGTCCTGACATGAGTGAGGAAAAGCTGGCGGCAATCCTGGCCAAGCAGGTGCCCGACGCCGAAAAGCGCCGGCAGGCCGATTTCGTCATCGACACCGGTGAAGGCATGGACGCCGCCCGCACCGCGGTCGGCGCGATCATTGCCGAGCTCTCAGGACGCTGAGCTCGCCTGCTAACTCCTGGGGGATAAGTCGCGCCCATCAGGCCCCTGACGGCAGGCTGTCGGCATTACCCATTGCCATTTTGTTCCGCTCCATGATTCTACTCCTCCAGGAGTAGGTTGATTCTATGCGTGAGATCATTTTCGATACCGAAACCACCGGACTCGACATGCGCGACGACCGCATCATCGAGCTTGGCGGCGTCGAGCTGGTCAACCGCTTCCCGACCGGCCGCACCTTCCACAAATTCATCAATCCGCAGGGGCGCGCCGTCCATGTCGAGGCGCAAGCCGTGCACGGCATCAGCGCCGCCGACCTCGTCGGCAAGCCGACCTTTGCCGAAATCGCCGAGGAATGGCTCGCCTTCACCGACGGCGCCAAGCTCGTCGCCCACAACGCCAGTTTCGACATCGGCTTCCTCAACACGGAATTCGGGCGGCTCGGCCAGCCGGCCATAGACACCGGGCGCGTCGTCGACACGCTGGCGCTGGCGCGGCGCAAGCACCCTATGGGACCCAATTCGCTCGACGCGCTCTGCCGCCGCTACGGCATCGACAACGGCCACCGCACCAAGCACGGCGCGCTGCTCGATTCCGAGCTCCTGGCCGAAGTCTACATCGAACTCATCGGCGGCAAGCAGGCCGCACTTGTCCTCGACGCCGTCGTGGTGCAGCTCAACAGCAATGGCGACGTTGCCGATATCGACATCTCGATCGCCGCCAGGCCAATTGCCCTGCCGCCGCGCCTGACCGAGGGCGAGCGAGCGGCGCATGCGGGGCTGGTGGCGACGCTCGGTGAAAAGGCGCTGTGGCTGAAGGTGGCGGCGGGGTGAGCGGATCGCGGAGGTAGCGTTCCGTCACACCCCTCTCTGGCCTGCCGGCCATCTCCCCCTCAAGGGGGGAGATCAGCAGCTTCGCCGCTCCAGCCCATTCCTGCAACGTCTAAAGTTGGCGAAGGTCGCGATGACGGCCATCTCCCCCCTTGAGGGGGAGATGCCTGGCAAGGCAGAGGGGGGTGCTGTCCCGCCAGCATCTCAGTAGACAAAACCCGGCACGAAGCCGGACTTTCAATTCATGCGCGCGACGCGAGCCTTCAGCTCACCTTGACCTTGGATGCCGCCTGGTCCTCGGCCAGCTTCTGCTGGAACATCTGGGCGAAATCGATCGGGTCGAGCATCAGGGGCGGGAAGCCGCCATTGCGGGTGGCTTCGGCGATGATCTGGCGGGCGAACGGGAACAAAAGCCGCGGGCATTCGATGAACAGGATGGGCAGCATGTGCTCCTGCGGGAAGCCGGCGATGGCAAAGACGCCGCCATAGACCAGTTCGACATTGAACAGCACTTCCTGGTCGAAGGACGCCTTGGCGTTCAAGGTCAGATTGACGTCGAACTGCTTGTCGGAGAGCGGGTTGGCATTGACATTGACGTTGATCGCGATGCCGGGGGCCTTGTCGCGGCCGCGCAGCGAGTTCGGCGCGCCGGGGCTTTCGAAGGACAGGTCCTTCACATACTGGGCAAGCACGTTGAGCGACGGCTGCGCCGTTTCGCCGTTGCCGTTGGCGGCGCCGACCGGCGCGTCATCTTTGCTGGCCATGAGCCTTGTTCCTTTTGCCTGGACAGCAGCGCTGACCGAATTGAAATCGGGCGTTGGCTAGCATGGTCGGCATGACAAGACAAGGTTTGCCGCCTTCAGGCCGAAGGGGTCGATGTAGCCTCAGTCGTCCTGAAGGCGACGGTCAGTCGTCCTCAAGGCGACGGTCAGTCGTCCTTCAGGCGGCGCCACGGCGAGTTATGGTCGGGACCGCGCTTGAAATCGTCCTCGCGCGAATAGTCGCCGTCGTCGAGGTCGATGACCTTGTCGCGCGACCTGCCGCGAAAACCGCCGGCGGTGAAATCGGTCGCGACGACGATGCGGCCCTTGAGCCTGCGCCAGGCAAGGTCGCGCACCGGCGGCAGGAACAGCAGCAGGCCGATAATATCGGTAATGAAGCCGGGGATGATCAACAGGATGGCGGCGACCACGATCATGGCGCCATGCGCGAGCTGGCGGCTGGGGTCGCCGCCGCCGGCCATCTCGGCGCGGACCCGCGCCATGACACCAAAACCCTGGTGCCGGAGCAGAAGCACGCCGGCAATGCTTGAAGCCAGCACCAGGCCGACCGTGGCGAGCGCCCCGACCTCGCGGCCGACAATGACGAAACCGGCGATTTCCAGCAGCGGCAGCGCAAGCAGGAACAGAGGAAGGAAGGAAATGCGCAAGTCTTGACCGATCGTTTCCATGTTTGCCGGGCGGCGCATAATCGCCGCTGGCACTGAGGCCGTTAGATAGGTATGCCTGCCTTTGATTTGAATGATTGCGCCATGCGTTCTATATGCTTTGCATGTTTAACGCCATGCGACCGCCGCCCGATTGGCTGGCGGTCCCGGCCAGGTCAGGGATTGATTGGCGAAAGATATGGGATTCTTCGACTTCGGCACCATTTTCTTTCTGATTGCGGCGGTGGTGATCTTTTTCCAGCTGCGCAACGTGCTTGGCCGCCGCACGGGCAGCGAGCGCCCGCCCTTCGATCCGTACACGGCCAGCCGCACCGAGAAGGACGCGACCCAGAAGCCCGAAAATGTGGTTTCGCTGCCACGCAAGCGCATGCCGGGCGAGACGGCTGCCGAGACCTATGCGGCCATCGATGCCTTCGCAAAGCCCGACACCGACCTCAACAAGGGCCTGCGCGCGATCAAGGATAATGATCCCTCCTTCGACCCCAAAGTCTTCGTCGACGGCGCCAAGATGGCTTATGAGATGATCGTCATGGCCTATGCCGATGGCGACCGAAAAACGCTGAAGAACCTGTTGTCGCGCGAGGTTTTTGACGGCTTCGTTGCCGCGATTGGCGACCGCGAGGCGAAAGCCGAAAAGATCCAGTCCTCCTTCGTCGGCATCGACAAGGCCGACATCGTCTCGGCCGAGATGAAGGGCGGCGAGGCCCACATCACGCTGCGCATCGTGAGCGAACTGATTTCGGCGACCCGCGACAAGGCGGGTGCCGTCATCGATGGCGATCCCGAGACGGTGGCCGAGGTCAAGGATGTCTGGACCTTCGCACGCGACACACGCTCGCGCGATCCGAACTGGAAGCTGGTCGCCACCGAGGAAGAAGACTGAGCCTATGCATGTCGCCCGGCGCGGGCAGCTTTTTTGGGATAGCGACATGCAGGCAAACATGGGCAGTGGCGAGGCTGAGGTGTCGCTCTCGCCGCTTTTCGTGGAAAAGTCCTTCGATGATCTTCCCGGTTGGAATTCCGATGACCATCTGCCCGCTTTCGAAGCCTTCCGCCGTTCGGCCTTTCATGTCCTGAACAAGCCCTACCGCACCGGTTCGTTGGGCGTCCGGTTCGACGCGTTTGCCGGCGCTTATGACGAGGCGCGTACCGTTTCGCCGGCGAATCGGTCGGCGGCCAAGGGTTTTTTCGAGCGCCATTTCGCCCCGGTCCAGATTCGATCCGAAAACCCCGGCCTGGTCACCGGCTTCTACGAGCCGGAAGTCGAGGCCTCACCAGTGCGCACGGATGAATTCACGGTGCCGCTGCTGGCGCGGCCTTCCGATCTCGTCGACATCGATGATGCCAACCGCCCCAAGGGCATGGACGACTATCTCGCCTTCGCCCGCGATACGCCGCAGGGCCTGGTGGAGTATTTCGACCGCAGTGAGATCGAGAGAGGCGCGCTGGCCGGCCAAGGCCTGGAAATCGCCTGGCTTGCCGACAAGGTCGACGTCTTCTTCATCCATGTGCAAGGTGCGGCCAGGCTGAAGATGACCGACGGCCGGCTTTGCCGCGTCACCTACGCCGCCAAATCCGGCCAACGTTTCAGCGGTCCGGGGAAGATTCTCGCCGAACTCGGCGAAATCCCACTGGAAAAAGTGACGATGCAGTCTATCCGCGCCTGGTTCAGGGCGCATCCAGACCGCATCGACGAGATCCTCTGGCAGAACCGCTCCTACATCTTCTTTCGCGAAGCCGATGTCGACGATGCCGCACTCGGTCCTATCGCCGCCGCCAAGGTGCCGTTGACGCCGGGCCGTTCGCTCGCGGTCGACCGGCTGCTGCACACATTCGGTACCCCCTTCTACATCGACGCTCCGTCGCTGACCGCCTTCGACGGAAAACCGTTCCGGCGGCTGATGATTTCGCAGGACACCGGCTCGGCCATCACCGGACCGGCGCGGGGCGATCTGTTCGCCGGCTCCGGGGATGCGGCCGGCGAGATCGCCGGCGTCGTTCGCAACGCGGCCGATTTCTATGCCTTGGTTCCACGCGCTCTCGTTTCGGAATCGAATCGATGAGCAAGCGTCCCGATAAACTCAATGAAGACGACCGGGTGCTGTGGAACCTGGTGGCGCGCACCGCCCGACCGCTGAAGGGCCGGACCGCGGTCGACATTCCCGACATCGTCGTCGACCCTAAGCCGGCACAGACGCCGGTCGCTGTCGGTCCGGTCCTCGCCGCCAAGCCGAAGGCGCAGCATGTTTCGCATGCGCTGGACGAACCGACGCTGGACAAGCTTAGGAAAGGCCGGCTGCCGATCGAAGGCCGCGTCGATCTGCATGGCATGACCCAGGACGAGGCCTATTCGCTGCTGTTTTCGTTCCTGCACCGGGCCCATGCCGGCGGCATCCGCTATGTCCTCGTCATTACGGGAAAAGGGTCGTCGTTGGGCGGCGACGGCGTCTTGCGGCGCGCCGTGCCTGCCTGGCTGTCGACGCCTGCCTTCCGGCCGCTGGTCTCCAGCCACGATCACGCCGCCCGCAACCACGGCGGTTCGGGCGCGCTCTACGTTCGGCTCAGGCGAACCCGCTGATGACGCCGTTCGGCGAAAAACTGCGGGCGCTTCGAGCCGAGCGCGGCTTGCGCCAGAAGGACATGGCGCAGGCGATCGGAGTCAGCGCCGCCTATCTGTCGGCGCTGGAACATGGCCGCCGCGGCGCGCCGACCTGGACGCTGATCCAGAAGATCATCGGCTATTTCAACGTCATCTGGGACGATGCCGAAGAGCTGGCGCGTCTGGCCGAGGCCTCACATCCGCGGGTGAGACTCGATACGTCCGGCCTCAGTCCTGCCGCCACCGAGTTGGCCAATCTCCTGGCCGAGAACATCGAGAAGCTGAGCGAAGCCGAGCTTGCCCGCATCACCGCCTCGATCCGGGCCGCACTGGAGCGGCGTAAGTAGGGCGGCGCCAAGGCCACGAATGCTCATCAATAGCGCCGGCATTTCATCCTGAAGGCGATGCCCGCCGGCCGTTAGCCAGCGGGCATATAGCGAGATTACTTCGCGCCGGCCTGGCCGCCACGGCCGCCAGTGCTGTCATGATCGCCGCCGCGGCCGCCACCCAGGCAGTCCGAGGTGAGATCGCAACAGCGATTGCCCCACTGGTTGTTCTTGGCGCAGCCGGTCTGGTCGGCCATAGCGGATCCGGCCAGGGACGATACCGCGATGGCGGCGAGGAAAGCATTACGCAGGAAAGCAGTCATTTGAAGTCTCCATGGTTGGGTTTCTGTTTACGGCTGTGTGTCGCCGCTGGAGACGGTTTGGTTCACGCAGGTAGCGAAACTTTTTGAGGAGGCGTTTCGAGAGATAAGATTTCGAGGTCAGCGCTGCCCTCATCCGCCGCGCTGCGCCTATTTTGCAACGTTGACGATTGGCGAAATCACCGATGGCAGCATCTTTCTCCCCGTCACTATACGGGGAGAAATGCCCGGCAGGGCAATGAGGGGCAGCGCCGACTTGCGGTTATCTCGTGAAAGTTATTAGCCGCGGGCTTCCCACGAAGCTGTTCGCAGCGACGCGCTCACATGCATCGTCCTTATTTACTGAACCGCGCCGACCAGCACCTGCTGGCCGCCGCGGATCGAGACCCAGCGGCCGGTGTTGTCGATGGCCTGCCGCTTGAGGAAGCGATAGCCGGTGGCGTCCCAGATCTTCACCTTGTCGGTCAGATTGTCGAGGACGTAGTCGCCCTTGTCGGTGCGCACCGTCAGCACGGCATGGCCTTCGCCGTCCGGCTTGCGCACGACGGTGATCAAGAGATCGGCCAGCGACACGCCAGAGCGCGAGAGCTGGCGGCGCTTTTCCAGCACATAGTCTTCGCAATCGCCGACGCCCTTGTCGGGATAGGCCCAGACCTCGTCCTTGCCATAGATGTCGTAGTCGCTCATCGGCTTGACGGCGGCGTTGACCCTTGACGTCACGTTGATCAGCTTGCGCATGAAGGCGTCGGTCATCGCGGCGGGGTTGAGGTTGCTCGGCCGGATCGAGCATTCGCCGGGCTGGGTTTTACAGAAATCATAGTGGCCGATCGGCTGCGAGGTCATGCCGCCCGTCGCCATGGCGCCGCCTGCAAGTGCCGGCACTGCCCAGCACGCAGAGATCGCCAGCCCTGCTGCCGCCCACAAGCGCAGCGTCCGTGCCATCGGTGAGGAAGTCATTGTCCCCGTTCGCCCTTGTTCTTAACGAAAGGTTAAAGGGGATTTACACTCCGTGTCAATTATCGGGGGAGCCAGATTCTTCGGCATGGTTACCCGCGCCCGCCCAACAGCGTCTATTGTGCAACAGAACGCCTGTGGCGCGCAAAATCGCCCCGCTTTTGCGGGCAATGCACGCTGCAGCCGGATCGAGCCTCAGCCTTTGGCGGAGCGGACCAGCTTGGGTTTCACCGCTACGCGTGTTTGGCGGCCGTAGCTTGTGATGAAATCGACGATGCGCGGCACGATTTCCGAGCGGAATCGCGACCCGTTGAAGACGCCGTAATGGCCGACGGCCGGCTGCATGTAATGCGCATGCCGGTCAGCCGGGATGTTGGGGCAGAGATCGTGGGCGGCCTGGGTCTGGCCGAGACCGGAAATGTCGTCGTTCTCGCCTTCGACCGTGAACAGCGCGACATTGCGGATCGCCTTGGTGTCGACAACCTCGCCGCGATGCGTCATCTCGCCCTTGGGCAGCGCATGGCGCACGAACACCGTGTCGACGGTCTGCAGATAGAATTCCGCCGTCAGGTCCATCACCGCCAGATATTCGTCGTAGAAATCGCGGTGCTTCTCGGCATTGTCGCCGTCATGCTTGACCAGGTGCATGAAGAAGTCCTTGTGGGCGGTGATGTGCCGGTCGAGGTTCATGCTCATGAAGCCCGACAACTGCAGGAAGCCCGGATAGACTTCGCGGCCGAAGCCCGGCACCGGCCAGGGCGCGTGCATGATGACGTTGTCGCGGAACCAGTCGATGCCCTTTTCCTTGGCCAGAAGATTGACCGCGGTCGGATTGCGGCGGGTGTCGATCGGCCCGCCCATCAACGTCATGGTCGAGGGCACGAAGGGATCGCCGCGCTTTTCCATCAGCGCCACCGCCGCCAGCACCGGCACCGAAGGCTGGCACACCGCCATCACATGGGTGTCCGGCCCCAGCGCATGCAGCATGTCGATGATGTAGTCGATATAATCGTCGAGGTCGAAATGGCCGTCGGTCACCGGCACCATGCGGGCATCGACCCAGTCGGTGATGTGCACGTCGGCATAGGGCAGCACCGCCTCGACCGTGCCGCGCAGCAGCGTCGCATAATGGCCCGACATCGGCGCCACGATGAGAAGCTTGGGGTCGGCCTTGCGCCCGGCGGGCACCGACCGCTCGAAGCGGGTGAGATTGCAGAACGGCCGCGACCACACGGTCTTTTCGCTGACCTCGACGCTTTTCCAGTCGACCACGGTCTTGCTCAGGCCGAAATGCGGCTTGCTGTAGCGGCGCGTCGTGCGCTCGAACAGTTCGGCGGTGGCAGCGACCGAGCGGCCCCACGGCGTATGCGAAAACGGATTGAGCGGGTTGGTGTAGAACAGCCGCACTGCATCGGCATAAAGCCGCGCGGGCTGCAAGGCGGCATGGTTCATTTCATAGAGCTGATAGAACATCAGGTACTCCGCAGCTGCCGTGACCGAAGGGACGACGGACAGCGCCGAGCCTTGAATGTCTCGCGCGGAGGTTAACAAGATATTGCTGCGATGCAATACGTCACGTGGCGTGACATATGCCAATTTTTCGTCCAAGGCCTTGAGAAACCGCGTTGGGCGGGTGCAGCCGGCTCAATGTGCACTGCAAAATGCAAGGCTGTTGGACGACGGGGCAGGATGTGTCCGGCCCGATCGGGCCGGACTTGGACAGATCTAGACGCGCGCCATGCACACCGAGGTATGGCCGGAGCCGATGAAGCCGAGTTGGCCGGCGGCACCCTTGGACAGATCGAGCACGCGCCCTTTGATGAACGGGCCGCGGTCGTTGATGCGCACGATGACGCTGCGGCCATTATTCTGGTTGGTCACTTTCAACTTGGTGCCGAAAGGCAGGCTGCGGTGCGCGGCGGTCAGCGCCGACGGATTCATGCGTTCGCCATTGGCGGTCCTGGAATGCAGTGCGTACCAGGAGGCGCGGCCGCACTGGCCGGCGGCGGAGGAGGCGGATGCACCGACCATTAGGCCAGCCGCGATCGTTACCGCGACAAGCGCGGTCTGGTTTGTTTTCTTCATGTTGGGGGGATTGGCTCCGTTTTCGACAGACCCCAGCCGTTAAGTGCCGAATAAGGCGGGAAATGCGGCAAGCATCGGGCAGTTCCGTGGCACCGGCACACGTTTGGAGTCGCTGGGAAACAGTTTGTCAGGCATCTTTCGTGTGGCGCGGCCGTATCGCCGGCGATATTGCGAGCTGTTTCACAGATTCCGTGAGCAAGGCAGGACGTTATAGTACAAGTAGAAGAGAGCGCGATTGGGCGCCGTCCTTTCGCTCTGTCATCACGGTCATGGCGCAGTTGACGATCGACTTCGGAAAGGAATCTTGGCGATGAGACTGTTCAGATATCTGCTGGCTCTGATCGTACTGACCATCGGCGCGCTGTGGTCGCTGCAAGGCATTGGCGTGGTCGGCGGCAGCTTCATGACCGGCCAGTCGCAATGGCTCTATATCGGCATCGTGACCATGCTGGTCGGTTTCGCCGGGCTGGTATGGGCGAGCCGTTCGCCGGGGTGAGTTGCGACGAAAGTCGACCGCCACAGATCGACCCCCACTCCGTCGGGCGTCGCTCGGCACCACTGCCCCGCTCGACGGGGGGGGGGAAAGGCGCGAGCCTTGCAGGGGCGCGGACTTTTGCGGCCGGGCTCCCCACCACACCCTCCGGAGGGGGGAGAGGTGGCGCCGCGAAGCGGTGACGGAGTGGGGGAAGGCGCTGGTCAAACCCGCAGTCGCAAACAGGGCCAACCCGGCGAGCAAGAAAACAGCCACCCCATATTGCCGGTCCATTCTGTTACCTATCTATCCGGTTCGGATAGAATGCCCTGCCCGCGACAGCACTACCCGAACAGCTGATCCAGAATCCTGCCCTCCAGCCTGGCAAGCTCGACCGAACCGCGCCGGCGCGGCCGCGCCACCGACACGTCGAGATCGAGCGCGATGCGGCCGTCCTCGATCACCACCACCCGGTCGGCGAGCGCAACCGCCTCGGCGACGTCATGCGTGACCAGCACCGCGGTGAATTTTTGCTCCAGCCAGATGCGTTCCAGAAGCTGCTGCATTTCGATGCGGGTCAGCGCATCGAGCGCGCCGAGCGGCTCGTCGAGCGCCAGGATCCGAGGCTGGCCGATCAGGGCGCGCGCCAGCGCCACGCGCTGCTTCTGGCCGCCCGACAGCACCGAGGGCCATTCGTCGGCGCGGTCGGCGAGGCCGACTTCACCCAGGATGGCGAGCGCGCGCCGCCTGGCTTCCGCACCGGTGGCAAGCCCGGTCAGCCCGACCTCGACGTTTTTCACCACGCTGGCCCAGGGCAACAGCCGCGGCTCCTGGAACATGAAGCGGCTCTCTTCCCCGGCGCCGGCCTTCGCCTCCGGCCCGAATGTAAGGGATCCAGCGGTTGGCCGATCGAGCCCGGCAAGCAGCCGCAACAGCGTACTCTTGCCGCAGCCGCTCTTGCCGATGACGGCCACAAACTGTCCGACGGGCACATCGAGATCGATGCCGTCGAGCACGACCTTGTCGCCAAAGCGCTTTTCCATGCCCTTGAAGGCAAAGGCGCGCTGCCTTTCGACGGCCTCCTCCGGCCGTGACGGTTCCGGCGCGGCGACGAAGGAACGGATGGCGGTCAGGCTGGCGGTTGGCATCGAACCCTCAGGCGTTCTGGAAGGCGGGATGCCAGCCGAGCGACAGCCGCTCGAGCAGGCGGGCGAAGCTGTCGGCAAGCTTGCCGAGCAGCGCATAGATCAGGATCGACAGCACGACCACATCGATCAGCAGGAATTCGCGTGCCTGCATGGCCATGTAGCCGAGGCCGGAACTGGCCGAGATGGTTTCGGCAACGATCAGCGTCAGCCACATGATGCCCAGCGCATAGCGCAGGCCGACGAAGATCGCCGGCAGCGCGCCGGGCAGGATCACCTGAAAAAACAACGCGCGGCGGTCCATGCCGTAGACCCGGCCCATCTCGACCAGATGCGGGTCGACGCTCTGGATGCCGAGCAGCGTGTTGACGTAGATCGGGAAGAACACGCCGAGCGCCACCAGGAACAGTTTTGCTTCCTCGTCGATGCCGAACCACAGGATGACCAGCGGGATCAGCGCCAGATGCGGGATGTTGCGGATCATCTGCAGCGTCGTGTCGGTCAGGCCGCGGCTGAGCGCCGACAGCCCGTTGGCAAGGCCGAGTGCAAAGCCGATCGAGCCGCCGATGGCAAAGCCGGCCAGCGCGCGCAGCGTGCTGACGCCGATGTTCTGTATCAGCTCGCCCGACAGCGTCAGCCGCCAGAAGGCCTCGGCCACCGCGCTCGGCGCCGGCAGTACATTGGCCGGCATCACGCCGGCGCGGCTGGCGGCTTCCCAGCCAATTATGACCAACGCCGGCAGCAGCCAGCCGATGCCGTTCTGTTTGACCCGTTGAGCCAGGCTCATGACGACGCCTGAAGGCGGTTGGCGCCGTGGAAGCCGACGGCGAATTCATTGGCGATGTTCTCATGCGCCCGTGCCCGCCTGGTGCCCAGGCCGAGACGCGGGAACAGAAGCTCGGCGACGCGGTAGGCTTCCTCGAGATGCGGGTAGCCGGAGCCGATGATGGTGTCGATGCCGATCGCCTGATACTCGCGGATGCGCTCGACGATCTGCTCGGGCGAGCCGACCAAAGCTGTGCCGGCGCCGCCGCGCACCAGGCCGACGCCGGCCCACAGATTGGGCGAAACCACCAGCCTGTCGCGGCGGCCGCCATGCAGTTCGGCCATGCGCCGCTGTCCCACAGAGTCCATCTCCCTGGTGAAGCGGGCCTGGGCATTTTCGATCTGGGCATCGGTGACGTGGCTGATCAGCCGGTCGGCGGCGCGCCAGGCCTCTTCCTCGGTCTCGCGCACGATGAAATGAAGCCTGATGCCGAAACGCAGTTTGCGGCCGCGCCGTTCAGCCTTTTTGCGCGCCGCGCTGAGTTTTTCCGCCACCTGCGCCGGCGGCTCGCCCCAGGTCAGGTACATATCGACGAGATCGGCGGCGAGCTCCTGGCCGGCATCGGACGAGCCGCCGAAATAGAGCGGCGGCCGCTCCTGTTGCGGCAGAAGGTCAAGGCGGCCATTGTCGACGCGGTAATATTTGCCGTTGAAGTTGACGCTCTCGCCCGACACCAGCGCGCGCCAGATGGTCAGGAACTCTTGCGCCTGCGCATAGCGCTCGTCATGCGGCAGGAACACGCCATCGCCGGCAAGCTCGGTCGGGTTGCCGCCGACCACGACATTGAGCAGCAGGCGGCCATTGCTCAGCCGGTCGAGCGCCGCCGTCTGGCGCGCCGCGAAGGTGGGCAACGTCACGCCGGGCCGTAGCGCCACCAGGAATTTGAGCTTTTCCGTCAGCGCTGCAAGGCCGGAGGCGGTGATCCAGGAATCCTCGCAATTCTGCCCGGTCGGCAAAAGCACGCCGGGAAAGCCGAGCCGGTCGACGGCCTGTGCGATCTCCTTGAAGTAAGCGAACTCCGGCGGCCGCTGCTGCTGTTCGGAGCCGAGATAGGAGCCGTCGCCATGCGTCGGGATGAACCAGAAGAAATCGAGCGGGCCGGCTTGCGGGCTTGATGAAGCGGTCATGGCGAAATCCCTGAAGCTTGAAACGGCAAAGGCGCCGGGCGTTTTCCGCCCGGCGCCACACAAGAAAGTTCAATTGCCCGGTGCGGTCCACACGGCGTCGGAGATGCGCACCGCGTTCGGGATCAGCTTGAGCTTGTAGAAGCGATCGGCTGTCGCCTGCTGGCCGGCGATGATCTCGTCGGTGATCGGGAAGATGCCGAATTTGGTGCGGTTGGCCGCGATCGTCTGTGCATCGAGCGGCACGCCGGTCACCTCATGCAGCGCCGCGGCAACCTTGTCGCGGTTCGCGTCCGCCCATTTCGCCGCCACGCCGAGCGCCGATATCGTCGTGGCGATCGTCTCCGGATGCGCCTTGGCGAAATCCTTGTTGGCGAGGAAATAGGTGTTCACCTTCAGCACCTCGCTGGAGCGCGCCAGCACGCGCGGTTGGTAGCGTGTCTCGGCGATGGCGTAGAACGGATCCCAGACCGCCCAGGCATCGATCTGGTCGCTGGCGAAAGCCGCCGCAGCATCGGCCGGGCTGAGATAGACCGGGGTGATCTGGTCGAAGGGGATGTTTGCTTTTTCGAGTGCCGCGACCAGCAGATTGTGCGCGCTGGTGCCTTTGCCGACGCCGATGCGCTTTCCCTTGAGGTCGGCGAGCGACTGGATCGGCGATGCCGGCTTGACGAAGATCGCTTCGCCGTCGCCATTGGCCGGCAGTGCCGCCGCATAGACGATGTTGGCGCCGGCCGACTGGCCGAAGATTGGCGGTGCGTCGCCGGTCCAGCCGACATCGATGGCGCCGACATTGAGCGCCTCGACCAGCGGCGGGCCGGCGGTGAATTCGACCCATTTCACCGCGACACCCTTGTCGCTCAGCGCCTTCTCGATCACCTGCTGCTGCCGGGCGATGACCGGCAGGCCGGTCTTCTGATAGCCGATGTTGAGCTGCTTCAACTCCTGCGCCGAGGCACTGAGCGAGGCAGCAATGCCCGCCGCCAAAAGGCCAAGGCCGAAAACGCGTCTGGTCAGGCTGAACATGATCCCTCTTCCTTCGCTGCGAACCGGCGCCGGGAAGGGCTCCCTGCCGTGGATGAGAGACAAGGCTAGGTAGGTCTATAAATTTAGTAGAGAAACGATTTTGCGAGTTGGCTGCTTGACGTGGAAATATTTTCTTCAGAACCCAGCGCTCGTCATCCTAGGGCGAAGCAAGGAGCGAAGCGACGCGGCGCAGACCCTAGGATCCATGCCGTGACGTTTGCCGTAGAGTGGAACGGATCAGAATGTCGCTTGTGCGCGAACCGAGGCTCGATACCCTGAAACCATGACCGGCTACGTCTACATGACTGCAAGCCAAAAACGCGGCACGATCTACATCGGCGTCACCAACGATCTCGCCCGCCGCATGCCTGAACACAAATCCGGCCAGGGCGCAGGCTTCACCAGCCGCTACGGTGTTCAACGGCTGGTCTGGTATGAGGAATTCTTCGACATCACCGATGCCATTCAACGCGAGAAGTCGCTGAAGCGATGGCCGAGACAGTGGAAGATCGAACTGATAGAGAAGGCCAATCCGGAGTGGTTTGAGCTGTTTCGCGGAACCGGGTGGTAGGCGCCCGGTTTGTTGCTCCCCTGGAGCGTAGCATCAGCGTCTCGGCATGGATCCTAGGGTCTGCGCCGCGTCGCTTCGCTCCTTGCTTCGCCCTAGGATGACGAAATCGCGAAGGCTGGCGCTAATCACCATCACCTCACTGCGACCAATACTGCCAGGCCCAGTAAAATCCCTCGTCGCGTGGCGGCAGGCGGTCGCGTTCGGCGTCGAGTTGCACGGGGGCCGGCGATTTCGGTTGCGGCTGTGACGACGAGTTCTCCCGCCAGGCGAGCAGCCAGTTGCCGAGGTGGGCGAACAGCACCGCGGTGGACTGGGTCATGACATCACTCCTTCTGTTCCGGATCGGCGGTCGCCGTGCTGCGAAGGGAAGCAGCCGGTCAAACCGGCAGAAACTTGTTGTCATTCCTTTCCCGCCCACGAAACCAGCTGACGCTCGATCCGGCGGATGATGAATTCCAGCACGAAGGCTATTGTCGCGATCACCACTATTCCCATCACCACGACATCGGTGACCAGGAACTGGGCGGCCGACTGGATCATGAAGCCGAGGCCGCGCGTTGCCGCCACCAGCTCGGCTGCAACCAGCGTCGACCAGCCGGCGCCGAGCGCGATGCGCAGGCCGGTGAGGATCGACGGCAGCGCGCTGGGCAGGATGACATGGCGCACCACTTGGCGCTGCGTCGCACCAAGCGAACGGGCCGCATCGATGCGCTCCTTTGAGACACCGCGCACGCCCGAGGCCGTCGACAGCGCCACGGGCGCCAGCATGGCAATGGCGATCACCAGGATCTTTGACGGCTCGCCGATGCCGAACCAGATGATGACCAGCGGCAGATAGGCGAGCGGCGGGATCGGCCGCAAAAATTCGAGCAAGGGATCGAAGATGCCGCGCCCGACCGTCGAAATGCCCATAGCCAGCCCAACCGGAACGCCGATGACGATGGCCGCGAGCAGCGCCGCGAACACGCGGCCGAGGCTGGCGACGATGTGCTGGAGCAAAGTCGCGTCGACGAAGCCGTCCTTGATCACCACGATGAACTTGGTCCACACGGCAGCGGGCGACGGCAGGAACACCGGCGACACCAGTTGCAGGCGCGCAGACAGCGCCCATGCCGCCAGCGCGGCCAGGATGGTGACGGCGCTGATCGCCCGCGAGGAAACCCCGCGCCGCTTCCGCACCGGCCGCGACCACGGCACCGAAATGGCATCGGCCTCGCCGGTCCCGGTGGCTGGCCGCTCGCTGTAGGAGGTGACGCTCATGCCGCCTCTCCTTCGAAGATCGCATCGGTCAGATCGCCGCGCGCCGCGGCAAAGGCTGGATCGGCCTTGATGGCGCGGATCGGCTCGCCTGCGGCATAGCGCCGGCTGAAACCGGTCTCGAATGTCCGCACCACGCGGCCCGGTCCGGGCGCCAGCACGACGATGCTTGTGGCCAGCACCAGCGCCTCCTCGATGCCATGCGTGACCATCAGCACGCCAACCCGGCTTGCGGTCCACAGGTCGAGCAGCGTCGTCTGCATGCGCTCGCGCGTCAGCGCATCGAGTGCGCCGAGCGGTTCGTCGAGCAGCAGGAATTCCGGTTCGGCGGCGAGTGCACGGGCGAGTCCGACGCGCTGGCGCATGCCGCCGGACAATTCCCAGATGCGTTTGTCGCCGACGCCGTCAAGCTTGACCAGCGCCAGCAACTGGTCGGCGCGGCGCGCCCGCTCGGCTCGCGGCACGCCGCGCAGCCTGAGCGCAAAGGCGACGTTTTCACGAGCCGTCAGCCAGGGAAACAGCGCATCGTTCTGGAACACGACCGCCCGGTCGGAGCCTGGGCCGGTGATCGGCCTGCCGCCGATCGTGGCGACTCCGCGCGCGGGCTCGACCAGGCCGGCGGTGACATTGAGCAGCGAGGTCTTGCCGCAGCCGGAGCGGCCGACCAGCACGACGAAATCGCCCTTGGCGACATCGATGGAAACTCGGTCGACCGCCGGCGCTGCCTGGCCGTCATAGTGAACCGAGACCTTGTCGAGTACGAGATGCGGGTCGAGTACGAGATGCGGCATGAAAAGGGGCTCCGGAAGAAAATCAGCCTGCCCCGGCCCTCGTTAAGCGGATCCGGGACAGGCAGCACGCGGCGTCAGGGAAGAGGAAACCGCGCGTGTTCAGAGCATTCCAGGAAAAGTGTGAAGCGGTTTTCCGTCCGGAATTGCGTAAAACAGAAGATCAGTTCGAGGCCAGAGCCTCGGTCACGTATTTCGACGACACGTATTTCGAATAGTCGGGCAGCACGGCGTCGATCTTGCCCTGCTCCTTGAGGAAGGCCGAAGCTGCCTCGATCGCCTTGACCGTGCCGCCGCCGAGGAATTTGTCGGAAGCCTGCTCTTCCAATGTCGGGAAGACGTAACCCTTGAGGAGCTGCGGCACCTCTTCCAGTTTGGCGCCGGTGATCTTGGCGATCTTGGCCGCTTCCGGCGACGAAACCGACCATGCCTCGGGCTTGGCCAGGAACTGGGCATAGGATTCGCCGGTCACCTTGACGAAATCGCGCACGGCGTCCGGGTTCTTTTCGGCGAAGTCGGTGCGCACGATCCAGGCGTCGAAGGTCGGCGCGCCCCAGGCGGCAACCTGCGAGGAATCCAGCACCACCTTGCCTGTCGTCTTGATCTGGCCGAGCGCCGGATCCCAGACATAGGCCGCGTCTATGTCGCCGCGAGCGAACGCGGCGGCTATTTCCGGTGGCCTGAGATTAAGGATTTCGACCGACTTCGGGTCGACGTTTTCGTGCTTCAGCGCGGCAAGCAGGCTGTAATGCGTGGTCGACACGAACGGCACCGCCACCTTCTTGCCGGCGAGGTCGGCGATCTTCTCGATGCCGGATCCATTGCGGGCGACCAGCGCCTCGGACTGGCCGATCAGGCCGACGACAAAGATGGTCTGGATCGGCAGTTCGCGGCTGGCGGCCGCGGCCAGCGGACTCGAGCCGACATAGCCGATATCGACCGAACCGGATGCAACGGCGGCGATGACATCGGCGCCCGAATCGAATTTGCGCCAGTCGATCGTGGCCTTGGTCGCCTTTTCATAGGCGCCGTCGGCCTGCGCTACTTTGGAAGGTTCGACCACCGTCTGGTAGCCGATGGTGATGTTGAGGTCCTGCGCCTGGGCCGGGCCGAGGAAGGCCGCACCCGCCAAAGCTGCCGACGACAGGAGGACAATGCGTCGCGAAATGCTGGACATGAAAGGCTCCATGAAAAATGAGAAAAACCGGATGCCTGTTCATAGTCAGCTAATTCTATCATTCTTGTAGAGTTAAATCCTTCCAAGCAAGAAGCACTTGTTAGAAAAAAACCACCGGCTGATGCGGGCGCGGTGACCGGCCCGTGTCGAACCGTGCGCAAACGCAAACGGCGCCCGAAAGGTGCTGAAGAGTTGGTGGTCCTGCCAACCCTGGCTACGGAAGAGGCCTGATTTGGTGCTCGGCGCGCCGCTTGCGGCCTGCCGCAGGATCGATGTCGAGCCGTTGAGCCTCACCGACTTCCGCAGCGACGGCCACCGCTGGATGCTGCGCTCAAGCGGCGTGCCGGTGGCCGCCAAGGCCGCCCGGTCTCAGAGCGACAACGCGGCGTCCTGATATCGGGCGCAGGGCGGCGCCCGAGTTGTCGGGAGTCATGTTTCGCCGATCCGCGGGCTGCGACCCAAAATTCCTGGCAAAGCCCCAAATGGCGCAAATCCATGCTGTAAAAGACGGTTGATTTGAAAACACGTTCCGCGTGTTCGACGGTAAGTATAGTAATCTTATCGACATTGGGAGCAGGAGCCGCCGCTCATCGCCGCTATCGCTCGCGGCTGGCTGTGACCTTAACGGCACAAAGCCTTGCCAAAGTGGCCCCTGCGGCGTGAAAACGAAGCAAAATCAAGGTTTCTCGGCTTGTATATCATGTCAGTAGAATTTATGTGTCGAAGCAGCTTGCACGCGGCGGGGAGGCACGTCAGGCGTTTCGCAACCGATGGTTTTGGGCCATCGCCTGACAGAGAAACATTCGGTCTATGCTCACCAAAAAAGGCAAGTACGGCCTCAAGGCGCTGGTCCATCTGGCGCAACTGCCGACGGGACAGCTCGCCTTTGTCGGCGACATCGCCAGCGGCAACAACATTCCGAAGAAATTCCTCGACGCCATTCTGGGCGAATTGCGCAATGCCGGTTTCGTCCAGAGCCGCAAGGGCAAGGATGGCGGCTATCGCTTGGCGCGCCCGGCCGACGAGATCAAGGTCGGCCATGTCGTGCGCGTCCTCGACGGACCGCTGGCGCCCATCCCCTGCGCCAGCCGCACTCAGTATCAGCGCTGTGAAGACTGCAATGAGGCGACATGCCAAGTCCGACATCTGATGCTCGAGGTCCGGCAGGCGATCGCCGAGGTGCTCGACCAGCGCACGCTGGCCGAGATGCGCGACATCGTCCTCGACGACCTTCCGGTCGCGAGGGACATCGACGAGCTTGCGCCGGCGCAAAAGGTCCCCGCCTGATCCTGAGCGTGCTCGCATGAGCGTCGCGCGCGCCAATTCGATCATCCGCAGCTCGATCATCATCGTCGGTGGCGGCGCCAGCGGCGTCGTGTTGGCCGCGCATCTGCTGAAGTCGCCCAACCCGGACCTTCGCGTCACGCTGATCGAAAAGCGTCCGCATTTCGGCCAGGGCATCGCCTATTCGACGCTCTTATCGGCGCACGTGCTGAATGTCAGCGCCGCGGGGATGAGCGCCTATGCCGACGATCCCCTGAATTTCTGGCGCTGGTTGCAGGGGCGCGGCCTGATAAGCCAGGAACAGACGCCGCAGACACCCTTCTATGCACCGCGCAGCGTCTATGCCCGCTACCTCAAGGAAGTGCTCGACGAGCTCGAAGCGCGCGAAAAGGAAACCGGCCGTCTCAGGCTGATTCGCGAGGAAAGCCTGTCGATCTCGCCGACATCGTCCGGCGTCGAAGTTGTGCTGGCCAACGGCACCAGCGTCGTCGCGCATCTGGCGGTGCTTGCCACCGGCCATGACGAGCAGCCCGGCGCCGGCCAAGGGCACGCAATCCGCATGGGCACCGAGGCCGACACCGCGCTCGATCCTGAAGCCCGCGTGCTGGTGCTGGGCACCGGGCTCAGCATGGTCGATGCCTTTCTGTCGCTCGAGCAGCGCGGCCATCGCGGCGAGATCGTCGCCGTGTCGCGGCGCGGCCTGCTGCCGTCGCCCCACCGCAAGGGCAACCCGATCAAGCTCGACGTCGCCGACATTCCGCTCGGCACGCAGCTCTCCTATTTCGTCGGCTGGTTCCGCGACCTGATCCGCGAAAACCAGAAGGCCGGCATCGACTGGCGCGACGTCGTCGATGGGCTGCGACCCTTCAACCAGAAGATCTGGCAGAACTGGCCGTCCTCGGCCAAGCGCCGCTTCGTCGAGCACACCAAGGCCTGGTGGGACATCCATCGCCATCGGCTGGCGCCCGAGGTGCATGCCCGCGTCACCGAGGCGGTGCGCACCGGCCGCATCCGCCCGGTCGCCGGCCGTGTCGTCGGCATCGAGGCTGGCGATGGATTCACCGTCGGCATCCAGTCTCGCCACACAAAGGCGCTGGAAACGCTGCAGGTCGCCCGCATCTATGATTGCACCGGCATCGCCCGCGACATCTCGACGACGTCGAACAGCGTCGTGCGCTCGCTGGTCGACCGCGGCCTGGCGCGGCCCGACCCGCTGCGGCTTGGCCTCGATGTAACGGCCAAGTGCGAAATCATCGCCGGCGACGGCACCGCATCGGCCAAGATCCTCGCCGTCGGGCCGCTGACCCGCGGCACCTTCTTCGAGATCGACGCCATCCCCGACATCCGCGTGCAATGCGCTAGGCTGAGCAAGCAGCTGCTAGGGTAAAGCTGTTGACGTCGGCGGGATAGCACGCCCCTCAGAGGGGGGTGGGAAGGATCGCTACGGAGGGTGTTGGGCTTGAGTCCAAAGCCGGCCTAAAACTGGAATTCCATTCCCCCTCTCGCCGGTTGATTGGCACGATCTACCTTCTTTCCGACTGCAAACGGCCGGAAAAGAAGCTACGCTGCCGCTCTGCCCCCGAGGCGGTCGCTTGTTCAAGGGAGCACATCGATATGAGCGAGCACGGAATAGCTGCGCCAGGCAGTTCGGACGGCGCGTTATCCCGCCTGCGTCCGCCCTACGCCTCGGTGCTCGACCTCATCGGCCAGACGCCGGTGGTCGAACTGACCAAATTCGACACCGGCAAGTGCCGGCTGTTCATCAAGCTGGAAAGCCAGAATCCAGGCGGCTCGATCAAGGACCGCATTGCGCTGTCGATGATTGCCGCGGCCGAGAAGGAAGGCAAGCTCAAGCGCGGCGGCACCATCGTCGAGGCGACCGCCGGGAATACCGGCCTCGGCCTCGCCCAGGTCGGCATCCCCAAGGGCTACCGCATCATCCTCGTCGTGCCCGACAAGATGTCGCGCGAAAAGATTCAGCATCTGCGCGCGCTCGGCGCCGAAGTGCGCATGACGCGCTCCGATGTCGGCAAGGGCCATGCCGAATATTACCAGGACATGGCCGAGAAGATCGCATCGGAAACGCCCGGCGCCTTCTACGCCAACCAGTTCGCCAACCCGGCCAACCCCGAGGCGCATGAGACCACCACCGGACCGGAAATCCTTGCCCAGCTCGACGGCGACCTCGACGCCGTGGTCGTCGGCGTCGGCTCCGGCGGCACGCTGACCGGGCTTGGCCGCTACTTCGCCAGAACATCGCCGAAGACCGAAATGGTGCTGGCCGATCCCGTCGGATCGGTGCTGGCGCCGCTGATCAAGACCGGCAAGATGGAAGAGGCCGGCAGCTGGACCGTCGAAGGCATCGGCGAGGATTTTGTGCCGCCCAATGCCGATCTGTCGCTGGTCAGGAAAGCCTATTCCATCCCAGACAAGCAGAGCATGCTGGCCGTGCGGGACCTGCTTTCGAAGGAAGGCATTCTCGCCGGCTCGTCTTCCGGCACGCTGCTGTCGGCCGCGCTTCGCTATTGCCGCGAGCAGACGACAGCAAAACGCGTCGTCACCTTCGTCTGCGACAGCGGCAACAAATATCTGTCCAAGGTGTTCGACGATTTCTGGCTGGCCGAGCAGGGGCTGGCCGAACAGGAACAGCATGGCGATCTGCGCGACCTCGTCATGCGCTCGCACCGCACCGGCGACACCGTTTATGTCGGCCCCGACGAAAGCCTGCTCAACGCCTATGGCCGCATGCGCCGCTCCGATGTCTCGCAGCTGCCGGTGCTGGACAATGGCAAGCTGGTCGGCATTATCGATGAGGGCGATATATTGGCCAAGGTCGACGGCCCCTATGAAGGCCGCTGGGACCGCTTCAACGCTCCGGTGCGCACCGCCATGACCTCCAATCTGCACACGCTGCAGGCCAGCCAGACGCTGGATGCGCTGCTGCCGGTGTTCGACCGCAACGAGGTCGCCATCATCTTCGATGGCGACGAGTTCGTCGGCCTGATAACCCGTATCGACCTGATCAACCATTTGAGGCGCGCACGATGACTGCTGAAACACCCCCATCGGGCAAGAACCGCCTGGCTTTTTCCACGCGCACCATCCATGGCGGCCAGAGCCATGACCCGCTGACCGGCGCGGTGATGGTGCCGATCTACGCGACCTCGACCTATGGCCAGCAGTCGCCCGGCGTGCACAAGGGGTTCGAGTACGCCCGCAGCCAAAACCCGACCCGCTTCGCCTTCGAGCGCGCGGTGGCCGATCTCGAAAGCGGCTCGGCCGCCTTTGCATTCGCGTCCGGCCTGGCGGCGATCTCGACCGTGCTCGAGCTGCTCGACAGCGGCGCCCATATCGTTGCAACCGACGACATCTATGGCGGCTCGTTCCGGCTGATGGAGCGGGTGCGCAAGCGCTCGGCCAATCTGCAGGTGAGTTTTGTGGACTTCACCGATCTGGCGGCGGTGGAAGCAGCGATTCGCCCGGAGACAAAACTGCTCTGGGTCGAAACTCCGACCAATCCGCTGCTGCGCATCGTCGACCTCGAAGGCGTTGCGGCACTCGCCAGGCGCAAGGGCGTATTGACGGTCGCCGACAACACGTTCTGCAGCCCCTACATCCAGCGGCCGCTGGAACTCGGCATCGACATCGTCGTGCACTCGACGACGAAATATCTCAACGGCCATTCCGACATGGTCGGCGGCGTCGCCATCGTCGGCGACAACAAGGACCTCGCCGCCCAGCTGAAATTCCTGCAGAACGCCATCGGAGCCATCTCCGGTCCCTTCGACAGTTTTCTCGCGCTGCGCGGCATCAAGACACTGGCGCTCAGGATGGAGCGGCATTCCACGAACGGCCTGAAGATTGCGCAGTGGCTGGAGGCGCGAAAAGATGTGCGCCGCGTCGTCTATCCCGGCCTGGCCAGCCATCCGCAGCACGCCATCGCCGTCCAACAGATGCATGCCTTCGGCGGCATGATCTCGGTCGACCTCGACCGCGACCTCGCCGGCACCAAACGCTTCCTGGAACGGACGCAACTGTTCACGCTGGCTGAAAGCCTCGGCGGCGTCGAAAGCCTGATCGAACACCCGGCGCTGATGACGCACGGCTCGATCCCGGCGGAAAAGCGCGCGGAAATCGGCATTTCGGATTCGCTGGTGCGGTTGTCGGCGGGGATAGAGGATGGCGATGATCTGATCGCCGACCTGGACCAGGCGCTGCGGGGGTAGGCGTACCGGATGCGTACCGATGACAATGAGGGGCGGCGCTGACCGTCGAGATTAAATCCCAATCCGCCGCGCGTTAACACATTCAGCAGCCTTTGCTTAACTCGTCGCCGCTATGTCCCGCCCCGGGGAGGCATGGCGAGAGTGAGTGTGATGGACAACAACCCGGAAAAGCGCAGCGAATGGCGCGCCATTTTTTATGTGCAGGCCCGCGTGGCCATCCTGTTTGTCCCGGTCGTCGCCAGCCTTCTGATCATTGCCGCTCTTGCCGGCAACGACCACAGTTCCGACGCCCTCGACCGCACGGTTACGGGCTCGGTGAAATAGCGGCACGGCCGTCGGCTTGCCTGCCCGGGAACGGCCGCCTCAGAAAAACTTCGGGATCGGGCCGTTCTGCGGCGTCACGTCGCCTTCCAGATCGATGAACGCCTCGTCGACAAAGCACCAGGCCCAGCCTTCCGGCGGGTCGTAGCCTTCGATGATCGGGTGCTTGGTGGCGTGGAAATGCTTGGTGGCGTGGCGGTTGGGCGAGTCGTCGCAGCAGCCGACATGGCCGCAGGTGCGGCAGAGCCTGAGATGCACCCACATCGAGCCGCTCTTCAGGCATTCCTCGCAGCCGAGCGCGCTCGGCGTCACCGTCTTGATGTCGCGCGTGTGTTTGCATTCATCCATTATGCTCTCCTGGCCAGTTCGGGCGCTGCTGCGTCGGGTCGCGCGAGATAGGCGTGCAAGGCAGCCACCACCTGGGCGCCTTCGCCGACGGCGGCGGCGACCCGCTTGACCGAGCCGGAGCGCACGTCGCCAATGGCGAACACGCCGCTGCGGCTGGTCTCCATCTGGCCCGCCCCTATGTCGGCGCCGGTGCGCACGAAGCCCCTGGCGTCGAGCGCGATATCGCACCCAGCCAGCCAATCGGTGTTGGGGTCGGCGCCGATGAACAGGAAGAGATGCTGGATCGGCCGCATCTCGACGCCGCCGGGGTTGCGCCAACGCAACTGGGTGAGATTGCCGCCTTCGCCTTCCAGCGCCTCGATCTCGGTCTCGCCAAGCACCTCGATGTTGGGTTGCGCCTCGATACGCTCGACCAGATAGCGCGACATGGTTTCCCTGAGGCCGCCGCGGCGCGCCAGCATCGTCACCTTGCGCACCTGGCTGGCGAGATAGACCGCCGCCTGCCCCGCCGAATTGCCGGCGCCGACCAGCGCCACTTCTTGCCCTGTGCATAGCCGCGCCTCGATCGGCGAGGCCCAGTAATGCACCGACGTGCCCTCGAACTCGGCCAGCTTGGCGATGTCGAGGCGGCGGTAGCGCGCGCCGCTGGCGATCACCACCGTGCGTGCGCGCAGGCTTTCACCGTCGCCGACGGTAAGCGTGTAGCCCTCGCCTGCTGCACCGAGCAGCTTGGCCTCGTCGGGGATGACTATTTCGACGCCGAATTTCTGCGCCTGGTTGTAGGCGCGCGCCATCAGCGCCATGCCGGAAATGCCGGTGGGGAAACCCAGATAGTTCTCGATGCGCGCGGAGGCGCCGGCCTGGCCGCCGAAGGCGCGGCAATCGAGCACGATGGTCGACAGCCCTTCGGATGCCGCATAGACCGCGGCCGCCAGCCCCGCCGGCCCGGCCCCGACAATGGCGACGTCATAGACCATGTCGGGATCGATCGGCCTCAGCAGGCCGATGCAGCGGGCAAGTTCGGTTTCGCCGGGATTGTGCATCAGCTTGCCGTTGGGGCAGAGCACGATCGGCAGATGGTGCGGGTCAACATGAAAATGCTCAATCAGCGTCTTGGCGCACGGGTCGCTGTCGGAATCGAGCGCGCGGTGCGGCTGGCCGCTGCGGCGCAGAAATCCCTGCAGCCGCAGCGTGTCGCCATTGCCGGCCGGGCCGATGACGACCGGCCCGCTCGAGCCGCTTTCCAGAAGCCCGACGCGGCGCAGGATCAGCGCCCGCATGATCCGCTCGCCAAGGCTTGCCTCCTGCACCAGCAGGTCGCGCAGCCGCTGCGAGGGGATGACGAAGGCCTCGACCGGCTCGGCCGCCTCCGCATTGACCAGCGACGGCCGGCTGGAAAGCTGCGCCAGCTCGCCGATGAAATTGCCGGGACCATGAGTGACGATGGTCTCGCGCCGGCCGGGCCTGGCATCCTGGGTGATATCGACCGTGCCCGACAGGATGACGATCAGCCCCGGCGCCACGGTGCCGGCGGTGACGATGTGCTCGCCGGCGGCATAGGAACTCGCCTCGCCGAACCGGCGCATGCGCTCGATATCGGCGTCGCCCAGGATGGGAAACATCTGGTCGCGGCGGGTGACGGTGATCGGCTGGGTGGGTGGGGCCATAGGTGCGAGCGTAGCGCCACGGCCGCCGGGTTTGAAGTGGTTTGTTGGGGGACTGGCCGGAAGGGGAGGTGGCTCCCGCGCCAGCTGGTTCGGAGCTTCGCATGGCCCCGCGCTGCAAGGCAAACAGCGCGCCGACCAGTGCGACCTTTATAAGGGCGAGCCCGAGCAGTACCGCCAGCAGTCCTCGCTCACCAGTATGCTGCAAGAGCAGCGCGCCGACGGTCGGCGCCGGGCTATCGCGTTACGCCAAGCGCCTGAGGTGCGGTGGTATCCTCGGGCTCCCCGAAGGCAGATCGTGGCGAAATCCCATTCGTCACATCTTTGTAGAGCGCTATCGGATGCGGGCGCCCCACCAGATATCCTTGGATTTCGGGACATCCTTCCTTCATCAGGAAGGCACGCTCGTCCTCTGTTTCGACACCCTCCGCGATGACAGGCAAGGTCAGCGCATTCCCCAGGCTGAGTATCGTGCGCACGATGGCCGCCGATTGGACATTCGAACCGACACCCGAAACAAAACTGCGATCTATCTTGATCTTGTCGAATGGAAACGCCTGCAACGAGGACAGCGAGGCATATCCCGTGCCAAAATCATCCATCGAGACCCTGACGCCCAACGCCTTCAACCTCCGCAAAACCGACAAGGCAGTTGCCCGGTCGCGGATGAGAACCCCTTCCGTGATTTCCAGTTCCAGCCGCCCTGGAGCAAGGCCGGTCTCGTAGAGGATAGAGTGAACGAGGCCTACCAGGTCCCCGAAACGGAATTGCACGGGAGAGAGGTTCACGGCGATCTGCAGCGGTGAGGGCCAGGAGGCCGCGTCTCTGCACGCCTGCCTGAGCGTCCATTCACCTATCTCAACGATCGTGCCATCCTGTTCGGCAAGCGAGACAAACGCGTTTGGGGAGATGAGCCCATGCTTTGGATGGTGCCATCGGGCGAGTGCCTCGAAGCCGAAGATTTCGCCGTCCATCCTGGCTTGCGGCTGATAATGAAGCACAAGTTCGCCATGGGCGACCGCAGAGCGCAAATCTCGCTGCAAGGCGTAGCGCTCTCTTAGCCGCTTATCCATCTCAGGATCGAAGAATTGCACCATTCGACGACCGTCCGCCTTGGCCCGGTAGAGCGCTGCGTCGGCATTTGCCATCAGCGCCGCTGCATTCTCTCCGTCTTTCGGATAGATCGCCGCCCCGATGCTCACCCCGATCGAAATGTGCTGGCCCCGGATTTCGAATTTGCCTGCCGCCGATTCGAACAGACGGTCCGCAACGTCCTTGGCACTCGCGGACCGGTCATCCATGGCCAGGACAACCGTGAATTCGTCGCCACCCATGCGCGCGATAAAGGCCTCAGGCGCCGCGGTTTGGAGACGCCGGGAAATGGTGCAAAGCAGATCGTCGCCGGCGGCGTGCCCGAAAACGTCGTTCGCCTCTTTAAAATGGTCAAGGTCGATGCTGAAGACGGCAAAGCTGGCGTGCGTTGCTTTTGCGCGCTCGAGCGTCGTGGCCAGGTGTGCTGCAAGCGCGGCTCGGTTCGCCAGGCCGGTAAGCGGATCGTGGTGCGCGAGATGCGCGATTTCCTCGTGCCGTGCCATCAGTTCGGTGCGCGCTACGTTCATGTTCTCGCGCGCGTCGTCCAGGCCGTGGGCGGCTTCCCTCACCTTGTCCTGGAGCAGGTTGAAGCTTTCGGCCATCTCTCCAAGTTCGTCACGAGAGTTTACCGTAACCGGCATGATATTCACGGAGGCATGCGCCGCAGCGAGGTCTCCCCGCCCCAGGGCGACCATGGCGAGAGAGAAATCCTTCAGCGTTCCGGATGTCAGACGCTTTGCCGCGTTGCTCACCTCGGTCGCCGAATGGGTGATCATTCCCGGCAAGATCAGGCCAACGCTGATGGTCAGCAGCGCGACAACGACAAAAATGTCCTCCAGCGCGGCTACCAATGAAGTGTCGCCTTGGGGAACGCTGCCGATCGCCAGGAAATAGCCGGCACCGTCAAGCACGAGCACAAAAAGCATGGCTCCGGTAAGCTTCAGGTGAAGCGTATGTGGCAGCAAGGGTAGACCGAGTGCGTATCGATCCTCCATAGCGCGCCAGGCGTAGAGCGCAGCACCCGAATATGCCAAAGCCAGACCGAACAGGACGGTAGGAAGGCCAAATTGCTGAAATCCCAGTATGGCGGTCAACAGCCATATTGCAGCCGCGCCTACGCCAAGGATGATCGTTCCCCTGGGAGCCCGGAAGGGTCGCTCGGCTTCGGGACTATCACGGCGCAAGAGCCAGACTGCGATGTTTGGCATGCAGATGCTGATCAGGTACGTAAAATTGGCCGCGGCGATCATCCAGAGCGGATACCCGCACAGCATGAAGCCGATTGCCGCGGCAGCTGTGAGCAGCGTTGCCGCCCAGGGACAATCTGTTGAGGTGCGCCTGGCCAGGAAGCTCGGCAGCAGGCCGTCTTCGCTCAGCTGCGCAAGGGTCCGCGCGGCGCCTGCCAATGGCTGCAACGTTCCATGGAACATGTTCAGCATGATGAGCCAGATGGCGGCCGCCTTGCCGAAACTCCCCAACAAGGGCGCAAAGGTGGGCCCGAGAGCTATGGCGAGGTCGGTGCCGAGCGGCTCCGGCCCGAGCACACCCAGCCAGACAACCGGCAGGACCAGGAAATAGACGCCGGCCATTGCGGCGCTGGCCCACATCGCCAGAGGAATGTTGCGGTTGGGATCGATGGTTTCGCCAACATGGCAGGCTGCAGCCTCAAATGCCGGTGCGGCAAACCCGATCAGGTACAGTCCCGCCATCACCGACGTGATATCGCCGAACAGGCCGGTAAACGGGCTGGTCAGGGCAAAATCCGTCGCCTGCCGCCAGTCGACCGAGCCACTGATGACCGGGACGAGGGATGAGAGAAACGCAAGCGTCGCGGAGGCAGTGGCGATCGGGATCGCCAGTTGGACCACCCACTTGATTCCACACAGGTTGACCGCCGTAAAGAATGCGATGAGCCCGCAGGCGACCGCCTCCACGGGGAGGCCCGGCAGGTACCATTGCTGGATTGCAGACGCTGAAAGAACCGCTGTCAGTCCGCAGGTCGGCACCCAACCCCACCAATAGCAGGTGCCCGTCAGAGCCGAGAGAACGGGACTGTAAGGTCGGAAGGCTTCGGCGCACGCTGCAGAGATACCGCCGACGCGGTTTGGCCACATGAGAACCAATTCGGTCCACGCAGGCGCGGCGGCCCAGCCTAGAAGCAGACCAACAACGAGCAAAGGAACCGCAGCGCTTCCTTGACCGGGAATATTCCCCTGACCGACAAAAAGGGCGGCAATCAGAAACAGGCTTTGATTGCTGCCACCCATGGCGAGCGCTGTCGTGCCCATCCATCCCAAGGTTCTCGGGTGCGGTCGTGAAGGCGTGAGGCCCGGCATTCAGAGACATCCATTCGAGTGCGGAGCGCTGTCTGACTGGCGAATGTAACCTGCGGAGATATGTCTGTCGAACGTCGCGCTCCCGAAGTCAAAGTTGGACCTTAGGTGAGACGTATTAAGACTTCGTACCAAACCAGATCCGCCCGATGATCGCTGTCAACTTGCGGTAGCTGCGGTTCAATCATGCTGATGCCGGCCCGAATGGATCGATCTCCTCCGATCCGGGATACATATCAATTTTATCTAATCGCCCACTATGAGGGATAGTCGCGAATACAGCCTAATATTGATTATTATCGACAAATCTCGTGATTGCGGGGCGCCATCATTCGAAACGGCGGCTGAAGTCGACTGTAGATCGCTAAGCACATTGACCGCTGTTGACTTCGTACCTCGCCATCGTGGGGGCAAGCACCGAGACTTCACGCCGTGCCTCAAGTTGGAGCTAACTTGTGCGAGCACGCCGCATAGCCCCGCGTTGCAGGGCAAACAGCGCGCCGACCACGCTGGGCGCGGCGGTCGGCCTTGGCGCGCTGGTGGGTCCTTCCCAGGCCGGCGCCCGTACGGTCGATATGGCGATCGCTCGCTACCATCATCCGATCTGCACCAAACTGGCCTCGGTGACATTTCTGACCATAGGCGTGGCGACGCTCTGGACCGGCCTGCCCGGTTCTGCCGGCCGCGGTGATTTTCTATGGCGCCCGCATCGGCTAGCATGGCCGAGTATCGTCACATGCGGCGACATGGTGTTCTGGACGATGCTTGAGCGCGACGCGACCTCGCCAGCGGGCACGCCTTCGACGCCGGCCCGTAGCAGGAATGTGTTCAGCACCAGAACACTTGGGATCAGCGTTGCGGGAGCCTGCACACGTGAGTACTCCGCCTCACAAGCCTTCCGGCTGGTCCTCGAGGACGAACGACGCTGCAATCAGGTCATCGCCGCTGATGCGGCCACTGCCGCCAACCATGATGGATGCGACTTTCTGAAAGGTCTTCATGTCGGCCTCTGTTATGCGCGCATCGCGCATTCTCGCCCTGAGAGAACCCAAGCGGGTATCAAGGGCTGGCGATGTCTCGACGTCATCGATCATCTTCGATCATCCTGGAGCGCAATGTGAAATCCGCTGCCCGCCGCCATGGCCGGCGGCGGGCGGCAGCTATTCGATCAGTCGTAGACCTTCACAATTTTCCGGGTGCTGGGATCGACCAGGACGGTGCGGTTGTCGACCACGACGTAGCGGTATTTGACGTTGGGAACTTCGTGCAGCTCGACCGTATCAGGCAAGGCACTGCCGACGTTCAGCTCCACGCCCGGGATCTTCACCGAAGCCAGCGGCTGCTTTTTTACGTATTCGCGGACGACCGTATCCTGCTCCGGTGTGATGACGACATCCTGAGCTGCGGCGCTGCCGACGCCAGCCAAAAGCAACAAGCCTGCAGCGGCACTTGCAAAGTGGATTTTCATGGTTTTCTCCTCGCGTAATCCGGCGACGGCACCACGCCTGTTCGCCGAGGGACCGAACTTGAGATCAGCCAGATTGTTCCTGTGACTTCAGTCTGCGGCGAACCAGACCAAAGTCGGATATCAGCTAAGACCCAAGTCCCGAGGCGGAACGTTCAAGTGGGGCAGGCGTTTCCCAAATGCAACTAAATAAAACAGGAGAGGAACACATGGCCGACGGCCCAACTGTTGTTAATTCTGGTGGTGGTGGCGGCACTGCGATTGCCGTTGTTCTTGCACTTATTGCAGTCGTAGTATTGCTTATTTTTACCGGCGTCATCAATATCCGCGGCGACGGCGGCAAGGATATCAACGTCAAGGTTGAAGCGCCAAAGGTGGAAGCTCCGGCTGTACCCGCAAAGCCTGCGGCACCTGCCCCAGCCCCTGCGAGTGGCGGCTGATCTGCTCGTATCCACGCTTCCGAACTGACCTATGAAAAGGAAATTCCCATGACTAAATATTTCGTCAGCGCCACCGGCGCCCTCCTCCTTATGGCGGGCATCGGCACCTCGTTTGCCGAGGACGTTATTGTTCTCAAGCCCGAACAACAGACGGTCGTTCGCGAATATATCCATAAGCAGAAGCTGGCCTCAGTCAGTTTGCTCGGCGTCGAACTCAATGTCGGCACGGCACTTCCAGACACTGTCGAGCTCCACGCAATCGACGTTCCGGATGTCCGCTACAAGTATACGGTTGTCGGAGATCATGCGGTTCTCGTCGATCCCGACACGCGCAAGGTCGTGCAGATCATCGAATAACGCGCGAGCCCGCCGCTCCGGTCTGGAGCGGCGGGCTGTGGCTGCCCTGTGAAAGTCTACGGGCAGCCTTTTCTCAACGGGAGGATGTCTGATGTTTAGCGACAAGGAAACTTGGGTCCTGGAAGCTGCCTTACTCGCGGCAATTCCAATTTGCGTAGCCGTCACCGCACTCGTGGCATTTTTGACCGCGGCCTGGATATGAACCGCTTCCTCTTTGTGATGGGCGACTTTCTATCCCGGCCACCGGGCTTCTATGTCCTTCTTGTAGCCATGCTGCTCTGTACTGCGTTGGTGCCATTCGGCCTGACGAATGTGGTCACCTACGCATTGTCGGTAGCGGCCATCGTGATCACCGGCGTTGTGCTGATCCAGGGTTACCGCGACACGGCCGCCATTCACGCCAAGCTTGATGAGATTATCGTTTCGCTGAATGAGACCAGAAACGATGTCGTCGGCTTGGAGCATGCCGAGCCGGAGGAGATTCGGGAGAAGCTCCAGACACTCGAAGAAGAAGCAATGAAAGCGGTTCGCCCGCCGCATTGACCCTCCGCTGGACTATCTGTCATCCATCAGCAAAAAAGCCCGGGAACCGGGCTTTTTTGCTTCGCGTCTAAATCATTTCGGACTTATCCGAAACGGGAATTTGGTGCCCAGAAGAGGACTCGAACCTCCACTCCTTGCGGAACACGGACCTGAACCGTGCGCGTCTACCAATTCCGCCATCTGGGCTGGTGCGGGCTCATGTAAGCGGGCAAACGATATGTGTCAACGCGCTTTTTCGAGGGCCGCTGCCTGCCGGCTTAGTTTCCCGGGGGTCAGCGCCGCCCCTCACCCGCTTGCCGGCATCCTCTCCCCGTTCAGTGACGGGAAGAGGGGCGCTCTCATCGATGAATTTTCGCCAGTCACCCGCGTCACAAGAAGAGCGCCGAGGCTGCGGCCAGCCCTTTCTCTCCGTCACTATACGGGGAGAAATGCCCGGTGTCCGAACCGGATAGATAGGTAACAGAATGGACCGATAGCATGGGTGACAGTTTTCTTGTCCGCCGGAGGACCGGCGATGGTTT